>NZ_JBSWXU010000056.1:0-30076 GCF_056160785.1 Mycobacterium sp. ABE4_509
GGGTGGCGTTGGGCCGCGGCGGGCGGCGCCCCGCACGAACCGCGGCCACCGCGTCGGCGAACGGGCCGCCGGACTTGTAGCGCATGCCCGGGTTCTTGACCAGCGCGATCTCGATCAGTTCCCGCACGTTGGGCGGCAGATCGGCCGGCAGCGGCGGCGGGTTCTCCTTGATGTGCTTCATCGCCACGGTCAGCGCACCGTCACCGGTGAAGGGCCGCTTGCCCGACACCGCCTCATAACCCACCACACCGAGCGAGTAGACGTCGCTGGCGGCGGTGGCGTCGTGACCGAGGGCCTGCTCCGGGGCGATGTACTGCGCGGTGCCCATCACCATGCCGGTCTGGGTGACCGGGGCGGCGTCGACCGCTTTGGCGATGCCGAAGTCGGTGAGCTTCACCTGGCCGGTGGGAGTGATCAGGATGTTGCCGGGTTTGACGTCGCGGTGGACCAGCCCGGCGGTGTGGGCGACCTGCAGTGCGCGACCGGTCTGCTCGAGCATGTCCAGGGCATGCCGCAGGGACAGCCGCCCGGTGCGTTTGATCACCGAGTTCAGCGGCTCACCGTTGACCAGTTCCATCACCAGGTAGGCGGTGCGGCCCTCGCCGTCGATGTCGGTCTCGCCGTAGTCGTACACCCCGGCGATACCGGGGTGGTTCAGCATCGCCACGGTGCGGGCCTCGGCGCGGAAGCGTTCGACGAACTCCGAGTCGGTGGAGTATTCGGCCTTGAGCACCTTGATCGCGACGCGGCGGCCCAGCCGGGAGTCGACGCCTTCCCAGACCTGGCCCATGCCGCCTGTGGCGATCAGCCGCTGCAGCCGGTATCGCCCGGACAGCGTCACGCCCACGCGGGGGCTCATTTCTCGCCTCCGGCTCGGGTGCTCATTTCTCGCCTCCGGCTCGGGTGCTCATTTCTCGCCTCCGGCTCGGGGGCTCACTTTCTCGCCTCCGGTCGTGCGGCTCATGAGCCCTCCCGCAGGGCTGCGGCGATGGTGGCCCGCCCGATCGGCGCGGCCAGCGCACCACCGGTGGCCGACAGGTGGTTGCCCCCGTTCTCGACCAGCACCGCGACCGCAACCTTGGGTGCCTGGGCGGGCGCAAAAGCGATGTACCAGGCATGCGGAGGGGTGTTGCGGGGATCCGTACCGTGCTCCGCAGTGCCGGTCTTGGATGCGATCTGCACGCCGGCGATGGCTCCCTTCTGCTGCGTCACCTGCTCGGCGGCGACCATCAAGTCCGTAAGTGTATCCGCGACTTCCTCGGAGACGGCTCGCCGCTCTTGGGTGGGTTCGGTGGTGGCGATGTTCGACAGGTCGGGTCCGCGCAGGCTGTCGACCAGATAGGGGCGCATCGTGACCCCGTCGTTGGCGACGGTCGCGGCCACCATCGCGTTCTGCAGCGGGGTCAGCGCGACGTCCTTCTGACCGATGCTGGACATGCCCAGCGCCGCGGCGTCCGGAATCGGCCCGAGCGTCGATTCGGCGACCTGGAGCGGGATGGACGGGGGCTCGACGTCGATGCCGAACGCGCGGGCGGTGCTGCGCAGCGCCTCGGCGCCGGTGTCGATGCCCAGCTCGACGAAGGCGGTGTTGCAGGAGTGCGCGAACGCGTACTGCAGAGTCGCGGTCTCACCGCCGCCGCAGGGGCGCCCACCGTAGTTCTCCAGGGTTGCGGTGCTGTCGGGCAGCGGGATCTCGGCGGCGGCGGTCACCTGGGTGTCCGGGGTGGCGCCGGCCTGCAACGCGGCTGCGGTGGTGAGCACCTTGAACGTCGACCCCGGCGGAAAGGTCTCCGAGATCGCCCGGTTGACCAGCGGTGCGGCCGGGTCGTCGCGCAGCCGCTGCCAGGCGGCCGTCTGGTCGGCGAGGTCGTGGCTGGCCAGCAGGTTCGGGTCGTAGGACGGCGAGGACACCAGCGCCAGGATCTTGCCAGTGGACGGTTCGAGCGCCACCACCGAGCCCCGGCAGGGGCCGTCGCAGCCTTCCTGCATGGCGTCCCAGGCGGCCTGCTGGACGTCCGGGCTGATCGTGGTGTCGACGTTGCCGCCGCGCGGGTCGCGTCCGGTGAAGAAGTCGGCGAGCCGGCGGGCGAACAGGCGCTGGTCGGATCCGTTGAGGATGCTGTCCTCGGCGCGTTCGAGCCCGGTGCTGGAGTAGCTCAGCGAGTAGAAACCGGTCACCGGCGCATAGACCTGCGGGTTGGGGTAGACGCGCAGGAACCGGAACCGGCCGCCGGTGGACACCGAGTAGGCCAGCAGCTGGCCGCCGGCCGAGATCTGCCCGCGCTGGCGGGAGTATTCGTCGAGCAGCACCCGCTGATTGCGCGGGTCGGTGCGCAGCCCGTCGGCGGTGAACACCTGGGTGAACGTGGCGTTGGCCAGCAGCAGCACGATCAGGCCCATGATCATCACCGAGATCCGGCGCAGTGAGGTGTTCATACTTTCTCGATCACCTCGGTGCTGGCCGCCGCGATCGGGCCGGCGGGCCGCGACGTGTCGCCGATAGGCCGGCGGGCGGCATGCGAGATGCGGACCAGGATCGCCAGCAGCAGGTAGTTGGCCAGCAACGAGGATCCGCCGTAGGACATCCACGGGGTGGTCAGGCCGGTCAGCGGGATCAGGTTGGTGACTCCCCCGACCACGATGAACAGCTGGATCGCCAGGGTGGCGGACAACCCGGCGGCCAGTAGCTTGCCGAAGCTGTCGCGCACCGCGATCGCGGTGCGCAGGCCGCGGATGATCACGATGGTGTAGAGCATCAGCACCGCCGCCAGCCCGACCAGGCCGAGTTCCTCACCGACCGCGGCGATGATGAAGTCGGTGGAGGCGGCCGGGATGGTGCCGGGCTGGCCGTTGCCCAGACCGGTGCCGAAGATGCCCCCGGTGGCGAAGCTGAACAGGGACTGCACCATCTGGTAGCCGGCGCCCTCGGGGTCGGCGAACGGGTCGATCCAGGTCTGCACGCGGACGCGGACGTGGTCGAAGGTGAAGTAGGCGACCACGCTGGCCACCGCGAACAGCGCCAGGCCCAGCACCACCCAGCTGAAGCGTTCGGTGGCGATGTAGACCATGACCAGGAACGAGGCGTACAGCAGCAGCGAGGTGCCCAGGTCCTTCTCGAAGACCATCACCCCGATCGAGGCGACCCAGGCCGCCAGCAGTGGGGCGAGGTCGCGGGGGCGGGGCAGGTCCATGCCCAGCACGTGCTTGCCGGCGCTGGTGAACAGGTTGCGCTTGGACACCAGCACCGAGGCGAAGAACACCAGCAGCAGGATCTTGGAGAATTCGGCGGGCTGAATGGAGAAGCCGGGGAACTGGATCCAGATCTTGGCGCCGTTCTGCTCCGACATCGAACGGGGCAGCAGCGCCGGGATGGCCAGCAGGACCAGACCGGTCAGGCCGCACAGGTAGCCGTAGCGCGAGAGCATCCGGTGATCACGCAGGAAGATGACCACCGCGGAGAAGCCGAGCACCCCGACCAGTGTCCACAGCATCTGCTGGTTGGCGGTGCCACCGAAACCCTGGGCCCGGTTCTCCCCCGCGGCCAGGTCGAGACGGTGAATCATCACCAGCCCCAAGCCATTCAGCAGTGCGACCACCGGCAGCAGCAGTGGGTCGGCGTACGGGGCGAACCGGCGCACCGCCAGGTGGGCGCCGAGGAACAGGGCGAGGTAGGCGACGGTGTACTGGGCCAGATCCCAGCGCAGACCCTGTTCCTGGTTGGCCTCGACGAGCAGCAGCGCCACCGTGGTGATCACCGCGGCGAACCCGAGCAGGAACAGTTCGGCGTTGCGGCGGTTGGGCAGCGACGGTGCGACCGCGACCGGGGACTGCGGCTGCGTGCTGGCCTCGCCTCTCCCCCGTTGCGGTCCCCGCCCGATTCTGCCCAGTGCTCGGCGTCGGGTCGTCACGACACTTCCCGGCAGTTGGTTCCCGGTTCAGGGGGCGGCGGTGGCAGGGCGGTCACCGTCGGCGACGCAGCGGGGCTCGGGGAGGTGGTGACGGTGCGCGGCGTCTCGGGTGCCGGACCGGGTGCCGGGCCACGCGGGCTGGTGCGCGGAACAGAAGTCGGCGCAACCGATTCCGGTGTTTGGCTGCCAGTGGTCGACGGCGGGGCGGTCGTTGGTGCGGGAGTCGTGGTGGGGGTGGTGGAGGTTGTGGTCGGTGTGGCGCAGATCGGCAGCACCGAGCTGTTGGCCAGTTCCTCGATCTGCCTGATGGCGTCGTCGAGGCTGCCGCCGGGCAGCCCGGCGATGACCTGCGCGCGCTCGGAGGGGCGCATGTCGTCGACGCCCAGCGGACGGCAACTCAGGTTGTCCTGGGACTGGTCTGCACTGATGAGAGAGAGTTCGTCGCGGGAGTTCAGACATCCGAGAAGGTAGGGCTCCTGGAGCGAATATCCCAGAAAGGAACCCTCGACACCCCGCATGATGGAGACGGTGCCCTCGTGTTCGCCGACGTAGTAGTTGCTGCGCACGATTTCACGGGCTACTGCCAGGCCTGCGAGCACCACCAGGACCAGCACTGTCGCCGCGATGAACATGCGGCGCCGTGAGCGCGGGCGCGGCGGCGGTTCTTCTGGTTGTTGCACAACACGTTTGGCGGCGTTGCGCTTCGGGTTGAACGCTGAGGCCCGCCCCGCTGCGGTGTCCGGTGGGGCGCTCTGATCGTCGACGCCGGAGACCGCACCGGCCAGAATCGGCTGGGTCTGACCGTATTCGTAGTCGACGACGTCGGCGACGACCACGGTGACGTTGTCCGGTCCGCCGCCCCGCAGCGCCAATTCGATCAGCCGGTCGGCGCTCTCGGCGACGTCGGAGATCTTCAGGGCGTCCAGGATCGTGTCGTGGCTGACCGGGTCGGACAGGCCGTCGGAGCACAGCAGGTAGCGGTCGCCGGCGCGGGCTTCGCGCATGATGAGCGTCGGCTCGACCTCGTGGCCGGTCAGCGCGCGCATGATCAGCGAGCGCTGCGGGTGGCTGTGGGCCTCCTCGGCGGTGATCCGGCCCTCGTCGACCAGGGTCTGGACGAACGTGTCGTCCTTGGTGATCTGGGTCAGTTCGCCGTCGCGCAGCAGGTAGCCGCGCGAATCCCCGATGTGCACCAGGCCCAGGCGGTTGCCGGCGAACAGGATCGCCGTGAGCGTGGTGCCCATCCCCTCGAGTTCGGGGTCGGCATCGACGTGCGCGGCGATCGCCGCGTTGCCTTCGTGCACGGCGGCGTCCAGCTTGGACAACAGGTCGCCGCCGGGTTCGTCGTCGTCGAGGTGCGCCAGCGCGGCGATCACCAGCTGGGAGGCCACCTCACCGGCCGCGTGCCCGCCCATGCCGTCGGCCAGCGCCAGCAGGCGTGCACCGGCGTACACCGAGTCCTCGTTGTTGGCCCGCACCAGTCCGCGATCGCTGCGGGCCGCGTATCGGAGCACGAGAGTCATAGCGCGCTCCCCCGGGCCGTCGGGCGGGTGCTGCGCCCACGCGTGTGCTCGATCGTGTTCGCTCCTTGCGTGGGGGGTGTCACGGGCGCAGCTCGATCACCGTCTTGCCGATCCGCACGGGTGTGCCCATCGGAACTCGTACCGCCGTCGTCACCTTCGCCCTGTCGAGGTATGTGCCGTTGGTTGATCCTAGGTCCTCCACGTACCACTCCGGACCTCGTGGCGAGAGCCTGGCGTGCCGGGTGGAGGCGTAGTCGTCGGTCAGCACCAGCGTCGAGTCATCGGCTCGGCCGATCAGCACCGGCTGGGTGCCCAGCGTGATGCGCGTGCCCTTCAGCGCGCCGTCGGTGACGACCAGCTGGCGCGGGACGTTGCGGCGGCCCCGGTTGGGCAGGATGGACCCCCGCAGCGCCAGTCCGCGCCGGACCATCACCGCGCCGGTCGGGGCGTAGATGTCGGTGCGCAGGATCCGCAGCACCGACCAGATGAACAGCCACAGCAGCAGCAGAAAGCCGACACGGGTCAGCTGCAGTACCAGCCCCTGCATCTGACGTCCTCTCCGTCCCCATCCGTTAGGCACCGCCACCATACTTCGGCGTCGATCGGTGTGAGGGTCACACGGACCGGTTGCCGGCGCGGCCGGCCTGTCAGTGAACGCGGACGATGATCTCGGAGTGTCCCAACCGGATGACGTCGCCGTCGGCCAGCTGCCACTCCTGGACCGGAGCGTTGTTCACCGTCGTGCCGTTGGTGGAATTGAGGTCTGACAATAGCGCGACCTGGCCGTCCCAGCGGATCTCCAAGTGCCGGCGGGACACGCCCGTGTCGGGGAGCCGGAACTGGGCGTCCTGGCCGCGACCGATGACGTTGGCGCCTTCGCGAAGCTGGTAGGTGCGCCCGCTGCCGTCGTCGAGCTGCAGCGTCACCGTCGACCCGGCGGCCGGGTACTCACCCTGCGGCGCTCCGTAACCCTGGCCGTAGCCGGCCGGAGCACCGTAACCCTGGTCCCCGTAGCCGCCCTCGCCGTAGCCCTGATCGGGGTAGCCGGCCGGGGCTTCGCCGTAACGGCCGTAGTCGGGCTGGCCGTAGTCCGGCCGGCCGTAGGGCTGACCGCCGTACCCGCCCTGGTCGGGATAGCCGCCCTGGTCGGGGTATCCGCCGTGATCGGGGTAACCCGGCCGGGCCGGCGGCGGGTAGCCGCCCTCGTCGGGACGTGCGGGCGGGCGGCCGTAGTCGTACTCGGCTCCCGGATAGCCGGGCTGGCCACCGGGGGGCGGGCCGTAACCGGCGGGGGGCTGCCGGTAGCCCTGGTCGGGGTAGCCCGGGGGCGGGCCGTACCCGGCCGGGGGGCGCTGCTCGTAGTTCGGTGGCGGATAACCCTGCTCGGGGTAGCCGCCCTGCTCGGGGTAGCCACCCCGGGGCGGGTAGCCCTGCTCACCCTGCGGAGGGTATCCGCCCTGGTCGGACGGCGGATAGTGGCCGCGCGGGTCGTCGGGCCGGTTGTAGCGCTCGTCGTAGTACTCGTCGGCGGGCCGGCCCTGGCCTTGGCCGCCGCGGTAGGTCGGGTTGTCGCTCATCGGTGGTACTCCTGGTTCTGCGGGGGAAAGTTCTCGAGGTGATGGGGCGGGCACGACGCTGGTCGAATCGGGGTTGACCGCACCACGCGCGCGAAACTGTCCGGTATGCAGGCTCGGTGACTGCTCGAATCTGACGACCACCTCACCATACGTTTGCCAACCCTGGTCACGGATGTATCCCTCCAAGTGTTTGGCGAACGTGGTCTCGGTGATGTCCGGATCGGCACTCACCTTGTGGTAGTCAGGCACACTGAGGGTAATGACGTAGTCGTTCGGGGCCAAAATGCGGCCGCGGCCCACGTCGCGGGCCCGGCTCTCGGCCTCGCGCCGCAGCAGCGTCTCGACCTCTCCGGGCACGATCGACCCGCCGAACACCCGGGCGAATGCGTCGCCGACCTTGTCCTCGAGTTTTCGCTCGAAGCGGTCGACCAACCCCATCCGCCCGCTCCCCTCGTCGTCGTTGTGCGGCTTTTCCGCGCACACGGTTCGTGCCGTCAGCGTGTCGGCTGGCAGCAACGCTTCCCTGCATGGTATCGGCCGTGACTGTCACTGCGGGACCACCGGAACTCTGAGAATCCCATCGTGGCAGGTCAGTGGGCTGTGGGCTGCGGTTTTGGCGTTCGAGGGCCAGCGCCAGTACGGTTGTGAGGCCGGGTTGCATGCGTGATAAGCTCCTCCGGCTGTCACGGGCGAGTGGCGGAATGGCAGACGCGCTGGCTTCAGGTGCCAGTGTCCTTCGGGACGTGGGGGTTCAAGTCCCCCTTCGCCCACCACGAGCGGTTCCACGAACTGCCGCGCTAAAGGTCACGATGCAGGAATGGGTCGTGACCTTTGTGTTTGGCGGGGTTTCGCGGAATGGGCCGGCCTGCTGCTGGGGTTCAAGTGTGCGACTGCGCTCAGTTCGGAACGCTCGGTCGACGAGCTAGCCGCGGCTCGGCGGCCACCGCACCGGCAAGCTGGGCGGCCCGTAGCTCCGGGCCTCCCAGGACGCCGGTCCGATAGTTGTCCGCCCACCGGACGAGCTGGCTCGGCGTGGTCTGTACCGCCCCGTCACCGACCTGCTCCCAGACCGACCCCGCGACCACGAAACCCGTTGCGTCCACCTCGTAGGAGACGGCCTTCAGCGGGTCCTCCCCCACCGATGCCATCGCCATGGCAAGGCCGAGCGGTTGGAGTTGGAGTACTCGAATCGGGTGCCCGGTTCGAAGTCGAGTGCCGGCACGCCGGCCAAGACCTCCACGGGCCTGAGCCTGGGTGGTGGGATCGGTGTCGTCGTACCCCTGTTCGGCCAGCAGCTCGATGTAGTCCGGGATGCCGCCCGTCTGATGCATGAGCTGACCGACGGTGACGCGGTCGGCCCACCGGGGTAGTCCCGGCACGTACGCGGCTACCGGGTCGTCGAGTTCGAGTTCTCCGTCCCCGGCCAGTAGCAGGATCGCGGTCGCAGTGAACTGCTTGGACACCGATCCGATGTCGAAGACGGTGGCAGCGGTGATCTCGTCGGCGGTCGAGAGGTCCGCCAGTCCCCGCGAACCGGGTGATTGTATGGACGGCGCACCACGTCGGGAACTGTTCGCTCACCGACTCGGTGCCGTTGCGAACGGTTCCAGCAGCTGATCGACCGGGGCGTGATCGTCGGTCAGCACCTGCGCGTCACCGACCCACCTGTCGAGGTCGGTGCCGGTGATCGCGGTCCAGTCCGTGGCCGCTTCGTCGAGTCCTTTCCGCGCGGCCCGCAGGTCCACCGGCCGGTCGGAGGCGACGACCACGAAGTTGCCGCCGCGCGGACCGGACGGGTCGGCGCCCAAGTCGCCCGGGTCGCCCAGCACCGAGACATGGCTGAATACCTCGGCGACAGTGGCCACTTCGGCGCGGACGAACTCCAGATCCCCGTGGTCGATCAGGTTGGCCGCGTACACCCCGGAGGGGTTGAGCACCCGGTGAACCTCGGACAGCGCTTCCCTGGTGGTGAGATGCCATGGCACGCTGACACCGCCGAACGCATCGCCGACGATCAGGTCGCGGCTGCCGGAGCCGAGCCGTTCCAGGCCCAGCCTGCCGTCCTCGACGCGGATGTCGATCCCGGTACCGGTCAGGTCACCGAACTCGGCGCGGTCGAGTTCCACCACCCCACCGTCGATCTCGGACACCAGACTGTCGGTGCCGGGGCGCACGAAGGCGAGGTGGCGAGGAAAGGTGAGCCCGCCACCACCGAGGTGGTAGGCGGCCAGCGGTGCACCGTCGGGGAAGGCCGCGTCGACGGCGGCAGCCAGGGCGCGGACGTAGTCGAATTCCAGGACTGTCGGGTCGGCGGTGTCGACGTAGGAATGATTCACTCCGTCGAGCACCAGGGTGCGCCCGCCGGCCCGGTCGGGGTCGGCGACGACCTGCGCGCAGTGGTACTTGGTCTCGGCGTCACAACCGCCGGGAGCGACGGCGCTGGCGAGCGCGCCCGCCACCAGGCCGGCCACCAGGACCGAAGCTCGGGCCCGGACCCATCCCCGGGTGCGCCATTCCACCGCCGCGGCGCCCAGCACCAGCAGCACCCCCAGGCCCACCAGGATGGTGCTGACCGGAAGCCGGGAGATCAGCACGAACCCGGTCACCACCGTCCCGGCGATGGCGCCCGCCGTTCCCACTCCCGACAGCTTCCCGACGACCGTTCCTGTGTCGGCCAAACTGGACAGCCGGATCTTCGCCACCATGGGTGTCACCAGCCGACAGCAGAGCCCCCGGGACCAGAATCGTCAGTGCGGCAACAAGTACCAGTAAGGGTGGTAGCCATTCGGCCGCCATCCGCACCGACGCCGGGGTGAGCGCGGCGACCACACCGGAGATCCCGAGGGCCGGGCCGAGCAGCCGGCGCGGGTCGGCGCGGTCGGCCACCTGGCCGCCGACCCACGAGCCGAGCGCGATCGCAGCGAGTGCGATGCCGATCACCAGGGTGCTCGTCTCGAGCGTCAGGCCGGGGATCCGGTCACGCCCACGATCCTGCCAAGCGCCCGCCGGAGGGGACGTCCGCCGGCCGGGGTGCGCTGCGCAGGCGGTTACTGCTCGCTGGGTTTCTCGACCGCGTCCTCGGGCAGCGGGAGTGCCTCAGCGCCGGGGGTCGCGGGCGCGAGCGTGTGATCCTCTTCGGTGGTCTGGTCCGACGTGACATTTTCTTCGGGCGATGTCATGCAACGTCGCGTACCCCGCCCCGGCGGGTGCCAATCGCCCGATCGCCGAACCGTGGCCCCGTGTGTCCGCGCTGTTACCAAACCGCAGGAATCGTTAAATCTGGCCTACCGGCAATTGAACACCCGTGGAAGTGGGAAGGCTGTCGCATCCGGTATCGGCTTCAGACCAGGAGGTATGGCATGTCAGATTCGGCGGATGAGCCTGCGAAGCGCAAACTCTCACTGACCGCGAAGGTCGCCATCGGCATGGTGGCCGGGTTCGCGCTCGGGTGCGCATTCAACGCGCTGGGCAACGAGTGGGTCAACGACAACATCGTCGGCGGATTCCTCAACATGATCGGGACCGCGTTCCTCAACGCGCTCAAGCTGCTGGTCGTGCCGCTGGTGATCTTCTCGCTCATCACCGGCGTGATGGGGATCGGCGACATCAAGATGCTGGGCCGGGTCGGCGGGAAAGCCTTGGGCCTGTATCTGATGACCACCGCGCTGGCGATCAGCGTGGCCATCGGCATCGCCCAGCTGATCGGACCCGGCCGCGGCTTCGACATGACCGGTGTCGACACCTCGGGCATCGAGACCGAGGAGGCGCCGTCCTTCTGGGAGGTCATCGCCGACATCATCCCGACCAACCCGATCCAGGCCTTCGCCGAAGGCGAGATGCTGCAGATCATCTTCTACTCGATCCTGGTGGGCGTCGCCGCGCTGATGCTCGGCCGGCGCGCCGAAGGTTTCGCCAAGGCCTGCGAGTTCATGAACGAGCTGATGATGAAGATCGTCGGCATCGTCATGGCCGCCGCCCCCTACGGCGTCTTCGCCCTCATCGCCGGCGCCTTCGCCGAAGAAGGCATCGAACTGTTCAAGCCGGTGATGGCCTACGTGGTGACGCTGGTGGGGTCGCTGCTGTTCCACCTGTTCGTCACCCTGATGGTGCTGTACTGGGCGCTGACACGGCTGAGCGTCCCGACGTTCCTGAGCAAGATCCGGGCCGCTCAGGTGTTCGCGTTCTCCACCGCCAGCTCCAACGCCACCATCCCGGTCACGCTGAACACCGTCACCCGGCGGATGGGGGCCGACAACTCGGTCGCCTCGTTCACCGTTCCGTTCGGCGCCACCATCAACATGGACGGCACCGCGATCATGCAGGGCGTCGCAACGGTGTTCCTGGCCAACGTCTACGGCGTCGACCTGGGCATCGCCGGATACCTGACCGTCATCGCGATGGCGGTGCTGGCCTCCATCGGCACCGCCGGCGTGCCGGGGGTAGGCATGGTGATGCTCACGATGGTGCTCACCCAGGTGGGTCTGCCGATCGAGGGCGTCGCGATCATCCTGGGTGTCGACCGCCTGATGGACATGATCCGCACCGCGGTCAACATCACCGGCGACGCGGTCGTCACCAACATCGTGGCCAAGAGTGAGAACAAGCTCGACAGGTCGGTCTACGACGATCCGAACGCGGGCACCAACGAGGACGACGACATCGATCCCGAGGGCGAGGAAGACCTGCAGCACACCCTCGAGGAGGCCAAGCGATAGCGCTCAGCGTCCGGGTTCAGGTGTTGGCGGCCAGTCGTTTCCGGTGATCCGGAACACCGGAAACGAGCTGGCGATCCGTTCGAACTCGGCCGGGGACGCGGCGCGGGGGACCGGGATGTGCGGGCGCGCCCCCGGTGCGACGTCGAGATAGCGGCGCAGGATCGGCGCCCGGTCGGCGACCGGCACCTCGTGCAGCGTCACGGGGTGCTCGCCGCCGTGCCGGATCACCGCGGCGCCGCCGGCGGCCCGGACGTTGCGCACCCAGCCGGCGTTCTCGCCGAGCATCGACACCAGATACCAGCCGCCCGCGTGATCGGCCAGCACCACCGGCAGGGTCACCGGGTCGCCGGTCGAGCGTCCACGCACCTGCAGGGTGACGTCGCGGACCCGCCCCAGCCGGCCGGATCCGTACTGCCAGGCCCAGAACCTGTTCAGCGCCTTGGCGATGCAGCCGGGGCGGTCACCTCGATAGAGGAGCCGTTTGAGTCCGTACCAGCGGCGGAAAAGGTCGCGGTCAGCCATGTGCGTCGATTATCGCCGACATCGCCGAGTGTGGAGCACCGGTCACTAGGCTCGGTGTTGGGCGCATCCGCCCCGAGGACCGCGCCGGCACCGGCAGGGAGAGCGCGCCCGTGGAAACGCCACTGGAATCGGACACCGAGCTCGACTCCGCACGCGTCATCCCCGTCGTCGCTCTCGGCTGGGCGGCGCTGACCGGGTGGGCGGCCTGGCACGGTCACCGCAACGGCTGGCGGCCGTTCTGGCTGTACCCGCCGCTGGTGTTCGTGCTGGCGGCGGTCCTGCTGGTGCTGGTGGTGCTCGGTGTGCAGGGGGCCAGGCAACTGCGGGCGCTGCGGCATGCCGTGGTGCTGCTGGACCGGCCGTTCCTGACGATCGGGGCGCCGGCGCGGCTGAGCGTGCAGACCGGCGCCGATCATCACCTCCCGTTGACGGTCGACGTGCACATCGAAGGTCGCGAGTACACCCGCGATTTCGTCGCCAGGAACCTCGCGTCGGGCGCCGGCGGCGGATGGAAGGTCAAGGACCGGCTGGTGTACCTCAGTCGGCTGGGCGGGGCGGCGGCGCCGGAAGGGGCCCGCCTGGACGCGCTGAACTTCGTGGTGCCGGCCGGCATCCATCCCTCCGTAACCGGCAAACCGCACGGCATCAGCTGGGTGCTGCGGGTCAGGATCAAGGCCGGGACGGCGCCCACCTGGGATGCTGGGTACCCGGTGAAGATCCTAGGTCGCAACGGGTCCGGCATCTCGCTGGATTCGAATTGCCAGCAGTTCCAGTTCCCGCAGATCGGCGAAGCCCGGCTGGGAAAGCTGACGCCGGAGGGTTAGCGGCCTGCTACAGGACCCGGGTGCGCAGCCGGCGCGCGTAGCCGGTGAGCACCTCGTCATCGATCGGCTGGCGCTGAGCGTGCAGCAGCACCGACTTGTGCTCGTCCGGATGGACCAGGACCACGCCGTGCACCCGCCGCCCGGGCATCAGCTCGTTTCCCTGCGACAGGTAGGCGTTGCGGCGGGCGACGCCGGTGAACGCCGTCAGCGGCTCCTGCCAGGTGCGCTCGTCCCCGTAGCGGCTGTCCCGGACCACGACGTGATCGTGATGCCAGGTCGCCGACCACGACGTCGCGGTGCGTCGCCGGAACACCCACACCGCGACCGCCAGCAGCACCGCGGTGAGGCCGGCGATCAGCGCGAGTGTCCACAGCCGCTCGGCGACAGCCACCGCGAGGAACACCGCGGCCAGCACCGCGACCGAGCCCACCAGCAGCTTCTGCGTGGCGTCGACCGGGCGGGGCCGCAGGATCTGCTGGGTGTGCGGGCGCTGACCGAGCTCGGTACGCAGCGGTACGGCCATGGCCACCGGGTCCAGCACGAGCCGGCGCTGCAGCCGCCACCAGCGGGGCGGGCCCGCGTTGTCGCCGGAACCGGACACCCCTTCACGGTAGGCCCGGCGGCCGGCTGCCCACCAGGGCACCCCACGGCTGGCCTGACCCGGTGAGCGGCAAGACGATCCCCGGCGGGGTGGTGCACGCGGCGACGCCGGGATTGTCTCGCGGCGCGAGCGGGGAAATGACACGATGAGACGACCGCATACACCGACTAGACACCGGGAGTGGTCGTGGAGTTCATCCAAGAACACCTGATCGGGCCTGTCAGCGACCTGCTGTACAGCTACATCCTGGTGTACCTGTTGGTAGGGGCCGGCATCTACTTCACCGTCCGGACCCGCTTCATCCAGGTCCGCTACTTCAAGCGGATGATCACCCAGCTGACGCACTCCCGGACCCACGGCGAGGGCATCTCGTCGTTCCAGGCGTTCTGTGTCGGCCTGGCCTCGCGGGTGGGCACCGGCAACATCGCCGGGGTGGCGATCGCGCTGACCGTCGGCGGGCCGGGCGCGATCTTCTGGATGTGGGTGGTCGCCGCGATCGGGATGGCGACGGCGATGATCGAGGCCACCCTGGCCCAGATCTTCAAGGTGCGCGCCGGCGACGGCTCGTTCCGCGGCGGTCCGGCGTTCTACATCCAGCGCGGTCTGGGATCGCGGGCCGGCGGCATCATCTTCGCGGTCCTGCTCATCTTCACGTTCGGCATCGCGTTCAACATGGTGCAGGCCAACGCGATCAGCGACGTCCTCAACGCCTCCTACTCGATCGACGCCAGCTGGATCGGGATCGGTCTGCTGGCGCTGTCGGCGCCGATCCTGTTTGGTGGCGTGCGCCGGGTGGCCCGCATCGCCGAGATCGTGCTGCCGCTGATGGCGGCGACCTACGTCGTGCTGGCACTGGCGATCGTCGCGATCCACATCGACTTCCTGCCCGACGTGCTGGGCCAGATCGTCGGCGGCGCCTTCGGATTGACCGAGATGGCGGGTGGATTCGCCGGCGGCATCGCGGCGGCGCTGCTCAACGGCGTCAAGCGCGGGCTGTTCTCGAACGAGGCCGGCATGGGCAGCGCCCCCAACGTGGCGGCGACGGCGACGGTGACCCACCCGGTCAAGCAGGGCCTGATCCAGTCGCTGGGCGTGTTCGTCGACACCATCGTCATCTGCACCGCGACGGCGTTCATCATCCTGGCCTCCGGGCCCGGCGTCTACGATCCGTCGACCCCCACCTCGATCGAGGGGGCGACGCTGACCCAGGCCGCCGTCGCCGACGGGCTGGGTTCCTGGACGGTCACGCTGATGGCGGTGCTGGTGTTCGTGTTCGCGTTCTCCTCGGTGCTGGGCAACTACGTCTACGCCGAGATCAACCTGTTCTTCCTGGGTGCGGGCAAGAAGTCGATCAATGTGTTCCGGCTGTTCGTGCTGGCCGCCATCTTCATCGGGGCGGTGTCCGCGCTGACCCCGGTGTGGGCGCTGGCCGATGTGGCGATGGGGTTGATGGCACTGGTCAACCTGACCGCGATCGTGCTGCTGGGCAAGTGGGCGTTCGCGGCGATCAAGGACTACCACCGCCAGGCCGAGGCCGGCGAGGACCCGGTCTTCATCGCCGACGAGGCCGACCTGCCCGGGCACCTCGAAGGCGACATCTGGCAGCGGCGCTCCGCCGTCAGCAGCGAGGGCTGAGGTCGCGCCGCCGGCATGGGCACCGTGCGAGCCGCCGTGGTCGGCGCGGGAATCGTGGGCCTGGCGGTCGCCAGGGAACTGCTGGGATCCGTCGACGGGGCGCGGGTCACCGTGTTCGAGAAGGAGGACGGCGTGGCCCGCCACCAGAGCGGCCACAACAGCGGTGTCGTGCATGCCGGGCTCTACTATCCGCCGGGCAGCCTCAAGGCCACGCTGTGCCGCCGCGGTGTGCACCTGCTGCGCGACTACGTGTCGACCCGCGACATCCGCTACCAGGAATGCGGCAAGATCGTCGTCGCACTGACCGACGCCGACGCGCAACGGTTGTCGGCGATCCGCGAGCGCGCCGTTGCCAACGGGGTGCCGGGCATCCGGATGCTGGACCGCGCCGGCATCACCGAGGTCGAACCGCACGCCGGCGGGATCGCCGCCCTGCACTCGCCGACGACGGCGATCGTCGACTATCCCGCGGTGGCGCAGGCGCTGGCCGCCGACGTCACCGCCGGGGGCGGGGCGGTGATGTTGAGCCAGCCGGTGACTGCGGTGACCGCCCGGGGCCGGGAGGTGACGGTGTCGACGCCGACCAGCAGCGAGGCGTTCGATCTGGTCATCACCTGCGCGGGGCTGCAATCCGATCGGGTGGCCCGGATGTCAGGTGGGGACCCGGCGCCGCGGATCGTGCCGTTCTTCGGCGACTACTTCCTGCTGGACCCGGCCAAGTCGGGACTGGTCAACGGACTGATCTACCCGGTGCCCGACCCGCGCTACCCGTTCCTGGGCGTGCATCTGACCCGGCATGTCGACGGCCGGGTATCGCTGGGGCCCAACGCATTCCTCGCCGCCGGGCGGGAGGCCTACACCCGCGGCGGCTGGTCGGCCCGCGACCTGGCGCAGGCGGTGACCTTCCCCGGCTTCTGGCGTTTCGCCGCCGGGAACACGGCCGCGGCGCTGCGCGAGGGCCGCACCGTGCTCTCCACCGGCGCGTTCGTCCGGGAGGCCCGCAGGTATGTCCCGGAGGTCCGCCGGGCCGACGTGAGGCGGGGTCCTCGTGGGATCCGCGCCCAGGCGATGAACGCCGACGGCACGCTCGAGGACGACTTCGTCATCACCGGCACTGAGCGGATCGTGCACATCCGCAACGCGCCGTCACCCGGGGCGACGTCGTCGTTGGCGATCGCCGAGCACATCGTCGGCGCCGTGCTGCCGGAGCGCGGACACCGCTGAGCAGCCCTGGGCTACAGCCCCTGCAGCTGGGCCAGGGTCAGGTGGGCGATCCAGAAATAGATGATCAGGCCGCTGCCGTCGACGATCGTCGCGATCGCCGGCGCCGAGACCAGCGCCGGATCCAGCCGGATCTTCTTCAGCAGTGGCGGCAGGATCGAGGCGATCAGCGAGGACCACAACACGATGGCGCCGACGGTCAGTGACACGGTCAGCGTCACCTCTGGGCCGACGCCCAGTGTCCAGGCCCGGATGACCGCGGCCAGCGCCATGGTCAGGCCGATCAGGGCACCGGTGGACAGCTCCTTGGCGATGATCGACGGGACGTCGCGGAACCGGACGTCGCCGGTGGCCAGCGCGCGGACCAGGGTGGTGGTGATCTGGGTGCCGGTGTTGCCGCCGGTGCCGATCAGCAGCGGGATGAAGAATGCCAGCGCGACGACGGCCTCCATCTCCTCCTCGAAGTGGCGCAGCACGGTGCCGGTGTAGGCCTCGGCGACGAACAGCAGCAGCAGCCAGACGATGCGTTTGCGCCACAGATGCCACGGCGAGGCCCGCGAGTAGGGCACCTCCAGCGGCTCGGAACCACCTTGGCGCTCGGCGTCCTCGGTGGCCTCCTGTTCGGCGATGTCGGCGGCGTGGGCCTCGGTCAGGATGCCCAGCAACCGCTGGTCCTCGTCGACGACGGGTACCGCTGCCAGCTGGAACTCGTCGAGGGTCTGCGCGGCCGCTTCCACGTCGGTGAGCGGCGACACCCACAGCAGGTCGTCGTTCATCAGCGTCGAGATCGGCTCGTCGGTGACGGTCAGCACCAGATCGCGGAACGCGACCACACCCAGAAGGTGCCGGTCGGCGTCGACGACGTAGACGTAGGCGCCGATCCGGGAGTCGCTGCGCAGCGCCTCGGCGTTCTCCCGGACGGCGGTGATGGCCTGTGAGACCGTCAGTTCCGGTGCGACGGTGAGGACCTCGGGCACCATGTGGGCGGCCACCGAATCACGGGGCCACTCCAGCAGCATGCCCAGGGCGGCCGCCCGGTCGGCCGACATCGCGGCGAGCAGTGCCGCCCGGACGGGGGGTTTGGTCAGCCGCAGGATATCGCTGGCGTGGTCGCTGTCGAGGTTCTCGATCAGCGGTGCCGCGGTGGCCGGCGCCATCGCCTCGACCCCGCGCGCGGCGAGCTCGTCGTCGATCGAGTCGAGCAGGTCTTCTGCGCTGTCAGGGTCGAGCAGCTCGCCGAGCCGGCGGACTTCGTCGCGGTCGAGCCGGGCGAGCTGCCGCCGGCGGTCGGCGGACTGCGGCAGCGCCGCCAGCCACGCCTTGACGTCGCCCGCGGAGTCGTCGGCGAGGGCGGCCTTCAGGGACTCTGCTGGTGCGGTCGGCGACATGGGGCTCCTAACGACGCTGGCGCCGAGAGCCTAGCCGCAACGCTGTAATCACGCGAAAGATTCTGATGCCAAGGTGAATTCGGGGTGAACTCAGGTCGACGGTCAGCGCAACGCGGCGCGGCCGCGGATGCGCCCGAGCACGATCAGCGCGAGCAGGGTGACCGCCAGCAGCAGGGCGGTACTGGCGGCCGCCTGGAACACCTGCCCCCGGTCGGTGAGCCCGAAGATGGTCACCGGCAGGGTTTTCCAGGTCGCCGGGTAGACCATCACGGTGGCCCCGAGCTCACCCATGGACAGGGCCACCGCCAGGCCGGCGGCCGCGCCGAGCGCGGGCAGCAGCAGCGGCAGGGTGATGCGGAACAGCACCCGCACTGGCCCGGCGCCCAGCGACTCGGCGGCCTGCCGGTAGGCTGGGTCGAGGCGGTCGAGCGCGGCGGACACCGCGCTGAACGCGAACGCCAGCACCAGCACGGTGTGCGCGAGGATGACGATCCAGCGGGTGCCGCCCAGCAGCAGCGGCCGTGAGTTGAACGCGATCAGCAGGCCGAGGCCGATGGCCACCGAGGGCACCGCGATCGGCAGATGGAACACCGCGTCGGTGCTGCGCCGCAGCCAGTCCGGGGCCTCCCGCGCCGCCAGTGCGGCCCAGGTGCCGACCACCAGCGCGATGCCGCCGGCCAGGAACGCGGTCTGCAGGCTCACCGACAGGCTGGCCAGATCCTCGCCGGACAGCGCAGCCCCGAACCGTGCCACACCGAGCCCGGAGGGCAGCGGGCCGGTCCACGAACCGGCCAGCCCGGCCAGCACAACGGTGCCGAGCGGCAGCACGAACACCACGAGCACCACCGCGGCGAACACGCCGAGCACCGCCGCTCTACTTCGCGGGCTCCACAGCAGCACCGGAACCTCCCCTCGCCGTGGTCAGCCGGGCGAACACCACCCGGTAGAGGCCGTAGAGCGCCAGCGACAGCGCCACCTGCACGGTGGCGATCACCGCCGCACCGGGCAGGTCGAAGGTGACGATGCCGCGGGTGTAGATCAGCACCGGCAACGTGATCACGCCCTTGGCGCCGGTGAACAGCACGATCCCGAATTCGTTGAGCGTCAACAGCAACACCAGGCTGCCGCCGGCGGCCAGGGCGGGCCACGCCTCGGGCATCACCACGGTGCGAAGCACGGTCAGCGGGGAGGCGCCGAGGCTGGCCGCGACGTCGAGGTGCGCGCGGGGGATCAGCGCGAACGCCGCGAGCAGCGGGCGCACCACGAACGGGGTGAAGAAGGTGATCTCGGCGGTGATCACCCCGGCGGGGGTGTAGAGGAAGTCCAACAGCGGCGAGGACGTGCCGGTGATGGCCGAGATCGCGGCGTTGACCGCGCCGGCGCTGCCGTAGAGAAAGGTGAACGCCAGCGTGATCAGGAACGACGGCAGCGCCAGCACGGTGTCGATGAGCCGCCCGACCACCGCGGAGCCGGGGAACGGGATGAACGCCAGCACGATCGCCAGGAACGTGCCGAGTGCCAGGCAGCCCAGGGTGGAGGTCGCGGCGATCGCCACGGTGCGCCACAGCGCGTCGCGGAACACCTGCGAGCCGAGCACTTCACCCCAGGACCCGCCCGCCGAGGACTCCCAGAACACCCGCAGCAGCGGGTACAGCACCACCCCGAGCACCAGCAGCAACGGTGGCAGCACCCACAGCCACGCGGTGGACCGGGGTGGGCGCGTCGGCGCCGCGGTGTCGGGTTCGAGAACCGTTGTCATCAAGGCGTTCCCGCGGATACCAGCACGCCTGCCGGTTCGGGCAACCGCAGCCCGACGACACTGCCCACCTCGAACGGGGTGTGGCCGGGCACGTCGACGTCGACGACCGCATCGGGCAGCGAGTGCACCGACAGCACCAGCCGGGTCACCGCGCCGCGCCACACCGCGGCGTTCACGCTGGCCGCCAGGGCGTCCTTCTCCCGGGTGGAGACGATCGCGAGCGCGTGCGGGCGCACGCACAGCAGTGCCTCCGAACCCGGACCCCAGTCGTCGTTGCCGAACGCCGGCGGCGGGGCCTCGGCGTTGACGGTGCGCGGGCCGACGGTGACCAGCGCGGAGTTGCCGATGACCCGGCCCACTGTGCACGGCAGCAGGTTCGCCCCGCCGAGGAAGGCCGCGGTGAAACTGGTGGGCGGCCGCTTCCACAGGTTCTCGGCGGTGTCGACGTCCATCAGGCGCGCGTTGTTCATCACCACGATGCGGTCCGCCAGCGCCAGCGCCTCGGCCTGGTCGTGGGTCACGTAGAGGATCGCGGTGTCGGGCAGCGCGTCCTTGAGGTGTTGCAGTTCGGCGAGCATGGACTGGCGTAGCGCCGCATCGAGCGCGGCCAGGGGTTCGTCGAGCAGCAGTACCGCGGGCCGGATCGCCAGGGCCCGCGCGATCGCGACCCGCTGCTGCTGGCCGCCGGAGAGTTCACGGGGCAGCCGTTTGAGATACCCGGACATGCCGACCATGTCGAGCGCCTCGGCGACCCGGGGCCCGATGTCGCGCCGCGGCACCTTCTGTGCGCGCAGCCCGAAGGCGACGTTGTCCGCGACTGACATGTGCGGGAACAGCGCGTAGGACTGCAGCACCACCCCGATGCCCCGGCGGGCCGGCGGCAGGTCGGTGACGTCGCGGCCGGCCAGCCGGACCCGGCCGGAGGTGGGGCGCACGAACCCGGCCAGCGCGTTGAGCGCCGTCGACTTTCCCGACCCGCTGGGCCCGAGCAGCGCAACGGTTTCGCCGGTGGCGACCCGCAGGTTGAAGTCCACCAGCGCATCGGCGCGCTTGCGGCCGCGACCGTAGGAGACGCCGACCCGGTCGAACAGGATCGCCGGGGCGCCGGGGTCGGCCGGTGCGGCGCGCTGCCGGTGTCCGGCGGGGCTGACCCGGGTGCCGGCCATCTCAGCTACCGGTCGCCTTCTGGTAGGCGGCCAGGTCGGCGTCGAGGTCGGCCAGCACCGCGTTCCAGTCCGGCACCCACACGTCGACCCCGTCGAGCACGGCTGCCGGCGTGTTCGGTTGCGCGGCACCGGTGGACTTCAACGACTCCAGCACCGGCATGCCCAGCGCCTCGGGTTCGACCGTCTTCTGGGTTTCCTCGGAGATCAGGAAGGCCAGCAGCTGTTTGGCCTCCTCGGCGTGCGGCGCACCGGCGGTCACCCCGGCGACGTAGGGCAGCGAGATGCTGGTGCGCTTCCCGTCGGTGCCGGCCGGGATGAAGATGGTGAAGGTCGACCCGTCGTCCTTGATCGAGGCGAGGTTCATCTGGACGTCGCCGTTGGCGACGAGCAGCTCGCCGTTGCTGACCTTGGGCTGCAGCTTCCCGGTCGACGAGGACGGGCCGACGTTGTTGGCCTGCAACGCCGTCAGGTAGTCCAGCGCGCCGGGCTTGCCCCGCAGATGCTGCAGCAGCACCAGCACCGCGGTGCCGTCACCGGCTTGGCCGGGGGTGGAGTACTGAAGCTTGCCCTTGAACTCCGGCTTGAGCAGGTCGTCCCAGGTGACCGGCGGCGGGTTGGCGCCCGGGTTGGCGATGAAGCTCAGCGCGTTGTCGACGATCGGGACGAACGTGGTGTCGGGGCCCACCTGGTCGGCGGCGATGCCGCTGGCGTCGGCGCCGCTGGGTTGCAGCAGCTCGAGTTCGGCGGCCTTCTGGATGAACGGGGGCAGGGTGACCAGCAGGTCGGCCTGCGGGTTGGACTGTTCCTTCTCCACTCGCGAAACCACCTCGCCGGAACCGGCTTCGACCAGGTTGACGTTGATCCCGGTTTCGTCGGTGAAGCGGTCGAATGCGCCTTCGTACCAGGTGGCCAGACCGTCGGCGCTGTACACCGTCAGCGTGGTGCCGTCACCGGAGCCCGAGGTGCCGGTGCCGCCGCAGGCGGTGGCGAGGGTGGTGGCGGCGGCGACGGTGAGCGCCGCTGCGGTGGTGCGCAGTTTCATGGGTCAGCCTTTCAGCAGGAGGTCGGCGAAATCGGTGACGGAGGTGACGATGTGGGTGGCGCCCGCGGCGACGAGCTGGCGTTCGTCGTGCGCGCCGGTGAGGGTGCCTGCGGCGATGGAACATCCGGCGCGCAGGGCGCTCTCGATGTCGCTGGCGGTGTCGCCGAGCGCGGCGACGGCGGCGACGCTGCCGACCTCGAGGCGCATCAGCGCGGTCAGGATCAGGTCGGGGCAGGGCCGGCCGCGGACCCCGTCGCCCGGTGCCAGCACCAGGTCGGCGAGGTTGTGCCAACCCAGGGCGGCGATCAGTTTGGCCTGGGTGTCGGGGGAGAAGCCGGTGGTCAGCGCGACGTTGATGCCGCCGTCGCGCAGGCGTGTGAGCGCCTCGGCGGCACCGGGTATCGGGGTGGCTTCGCCGGCGGCGATGAGTTCGGCGTAGGCGTCCTCGAAGGCGGTGTTGGCCCGTCGGGCGGTGGCCTCGTCGTCGAACAGGGCCCGGAACACCGTGATCTTGGACTGGCCCATGGTGTCGAGTACGTACTGGCGGGCCTGCTCGCGTTCGGGTCCGGCGGCGGGCAGCCCGGCCGCGTCGGCGGCGGCCTCGAAGGCCTGCACCACCAGGCCGTCGTCGGCGACGGTGGTGCCGGCCATGTCGATGACGGCCAGCTCGATCACGTTGTCGTGCATGGGTTACAGTCCGATCTTGTCTGCGGTGTGTTCGCCGATGGCGGGGCCGAGGGTCATGCCGCGGCCGCCGGGTCCGGTGACCACCCAGACGCGGTCGGCGACCTCGGCGCGGTAGACCAGGCGGCCGGGGTCGACGCTCTGGCTGTAGACGCCGGCCCAGCGCTGCCGGATCGGCGGAAGTGGCCGCCCGAGCAGCTCCTCGACCAGGGCGGCGAGGTAGGTGTACGGCGCTTCGACGACGTCGAAAGGGAACGGTTCGCGGTACTCGTGGGTGTCGCCGATGGTCAGACCGCCGTGGCGGCGTTGCACGCACAGCAGCTGCATGCCGTGTTCGTGGGCCACCGGATCCTGGTTTTCGCTGCGCCGCAGCGAGTCCAGCGCGTTGCCGGAATAGGCGGGGTAGTAGCGGAAGCTGTCCCCGTCGGCGATCGCGGTGGTCAGTTCCTCGTCCAGCGGCGCGGTCTGCATCATCTGCAGCCGGACCCGGCGGACCGGCAGTGCCCCGGCCAGTTCGCGCACCAGGCCGCTGTGTTCGGCGCCCGCGCAGACGATCACCACGTCTGCGTCGTGGTGATCGCCGTGGTCGTCGAGGACGCGGGTGCCGGTGATGGACCGGGCCTCGGTGCCGGGCAGGAAGCTGTACTGCCCGGTGGCTTGCATGGCACCGCGGATCGCCGGCAGGGCTTGCCGGGACTCGACCGCACCGTCGCGGGAACAGTGCAGCGCGGCAAGGAATTTACCGCGCAGTGCGGGGTTGATCCGGCGGACCTCGGCGGGTTCGAGCAGCCGGAAGCCGCGCCGGCCGGTGTCGGCCCGGCTGCAGACCTCCTCGGCGACGGCGACCTCGGCGGGGGTGCGCATCAGGGTGAGGGATCCGCAGGGCCGGAATCCGATGCCGGGGACCTCGGCGCCGAGCTCCTCCCACAGCGCGCGGGAGCGCAGGCTGGCGTCCAGTTCGGCCGAGGACCGCCCGGAGACCCAGACCAGGCCGAAGTTGCGGACCGTGGCGCCACGCGCGTCGGCGTCGCGTTCGAGGTGGGTCACCTGGTGACCCCGGCGCACGGCGTGCCAGGCGTGGGCGGTGCCCAGGATGCCGCCGCCGATGATGTTGACCCGCATGGACGTTCAGGTAACCGGGTGTGGACGTCGGCTCCGCTATCGAGCGATGTGGGCGGGCCGAACAGCCGGTGAACAATTGGTATAGACCAATTGGGTGTATGGTTGGGCCATGCCCGGCCGAGCCGACCTTGTGCGTGCCCAGACCGCCCAGCTGCTGGCCTCGTTGCGCGGGGTGTGGGATGAGGTCGCCGTCGACGAATGGGACCACGCCATGCAGGCGGCGGCGGGCGCGATCGCCGACGGTGCCGACGACGAACTGATCCTGGCCGCGGCGCTGCACGACATCGGGCACAGCCCGATGCTCGGCGGTCCCGGGGTCGAGAACCACTCCGGGCTGGCCGCCGACTGGATCACGCGCCGGTTCGGGGCCCGGGCCGGGTGGCTGGCCGGCGCGCACGTCGCGGCCAAACGCCACCTGGCCGCCGTCGACCCCGGTTACGCCGCCGGCCTGAGCGGCACCTCGGTCGCCTCGCTGGCGGTGCAGGGCGGAGCCGGAGTCGATGCCGGCTTCGTCGCCCACCCCTGGTGCCGGGATGCCCTGCGGCTGCGCCGATATGACGACGCCGCCAAGGACCCGGGCGCCGAGGGTGCGCCGCTCGAGGTGGTCCTCGACATCGCGGCGAGGCTGGCCCGGTGAGCCTGCCCAAGCCCTACCTGGTGCGAACCGGGCTCGAGGAGATCCTCGACGGGCTGAACGAAGGGGACCCCTTTCCGCCGGAGCGCGAACTGGCCGCCCGCTTCCGGGTCGCCCGCGAGACCGTGCGCCAGGCGGTGCACGAACTGCTGGTGCAGGGCCGCATCGAGCGGCGCGGCCGGGGCACGGTGGTCTCGCGCCCCAAGCTGGTCCAGCCGTTGTCGCTGCGGTCCTACACCGAAGGGGCCCAACGGATGGGCCGCGTCCCCGGCCGGTTGCTGGTGACTTGGGAGAACGTCACCGTCGACGCCGAGATCACCGATTCGCTGCAGGTTCGGGCCCGGGAACGGGTGATGCACCTGGAGCGGGTGCTGCTGGCCGACGGCGCCCGGATCGGGTTGGAGAGCACCTACCTTCCGCTGCACCGGTTCGCCGACCTGACCGACGACTTCGATCCGACCACCTCGCTGTACGCCGCCATTCGGGCACGCGGTGTGCAGTTCGGTCAGGCCACCGAACGGATCGAGACGGTGTTGCCCTCCCCGCGGGAGGCGGCGCTGCTGGAATCCACACCCGCCATGCCGATGCTGCTGCTCAACCGGAGGTCGGTCGACACCGCCGGCGCGCCCATCGAGGTGGTCCGGGCGCTCTACCGCGGGGACCGGGTGGCCTTCGAGGCGACACTGACCGACCGCTGAATCATGGGCGGTTCGGTGGTCGGTCGGGCGCGACACCGGGTATGAAGTGGCCATGGGCAGTGCAGACCAGGCCTGGTTGATGAGCGGATTGCAGGCGGTCCGGGCCACCGCGGGCGCGCTCGTCGGACAGCTCGGCGACCTGTTCGGGCCGGGGGAGACCTTCGGCGCGACGCTGACCATCGACGACGACGCGGACGCCCCGGCCGCGAAGCTGCTGCGGCCGGGGCGCTCTCACGCCGCGCTCGTACGGGTGGGCCCGGACCGGCCCGGTGCGGCGGTCCGCGGCCTGTGCCTGAAGATCCCCGACGCGTACGGGGCCGGTCGGGACCAGGATTTCCTGCTGGTGTCCTCCGGCGACGGCGCGCCGATGCATCATGCGGCGCTCCCCGCCGACCCCGTCGCGCCGCTGTACTCGTCGCTGTGGCTCTACCTGGCCGGGTTCACCCCGGTGCTGTTCGGGATCCGTCCGCCGACCACCGGTCCGGACGTCCGGTTCGGCGCCGGTGACGTACTGGGCTTTGCCCTCAGCGCGCCGGTCGGGCAGTTCCGGGGCATCGGCACGCTGACGTTGGACGGTCTGTGCGACGAGCCGGTGCGGTTCGCGGCCCGCAACAGCGGTGGGAACCTGCGGCCGCTGCCGCCGGTGTTGTTCTACTGAGCTGCGCCGGGTACCGCGCAGGCGGCGGTGTGCGCCACCGGCCTGCCGACGCTGTGACCGAGATCGACACCAGGGCTGCGCGACGACGATGATTCGCGGCACCAACAGCCGCGGTGTCGATCTGGGCTCGAGCGCCCCGGCAAGGACTTCCCCGGGGCGCCTGCGGTCAGCGCATTTCGATGCCGGCCGACCCGGGCACGTCCGTCGCCGCCGGGACCGAAACCCGGACCGGGTCGCCGGCCTGGCCGGTCGTGCTGCCAGTATCGAGGTGTGGGCAAGAACGAACGCGCGAAGATCGTCATGACCGACGGCGAGATCGCCGAATTCATCGAACAAAGCCGCACCGCCACGATGGCCACGGTGCTTCCCAGCGGGCGACCGCATCTGGTCGCGATGTGGTACGCCGTGCTCGACGGAGAGATCTGGTTCGAGACGAAAGCCAAGTCGCAGAAGGCGGTCAACCTGCGGCGTGACCCGACCATCACGGTGATGATCGAGGACGGGCTGTCCTACGACACGCTGCGTGGGGTGTCCATCGACGGCCAGGCCGAGATCCTCGAGGATCCCGAGACCACGCTGCGGGTCGGCATCAGCGTCTGGGAGCGCTACACGGGGCCCTACACCGAGGAGATGCGCCCGTTCGTCGACCAGATGATGAACAACCGCATCTGTGTGCGGGTGGTGCCGTCGCGGCTGCGCAGCTGGGATCACCGCAAGCTCGGCATGGGCGGCATGCCCGTCTCGGGGAGCACCGCCCAGTACCTCTAGGCCGCTGACCTGCTGTCATGCAGTTTTGCATGTTAACATGCAGTTATGCCTAAGACGGTGCAGATCCGTGACATCGACGATGAGGTGTACGCAGGTCTGGTGCGGCGGGCCGCGGAGGACGGCGTCACCGTTCCGGAGCTGCTACGCCGCGAGGCGGCCCGGCTGGCGTCACGACCCTCGATCGCGGAATGGCTACGGCGGACCGGCCGCCGCCCGTCCTCGGTGACGAGTGGAGAGGTCCTGCAGACGATCGACGAATGGCGTGGGGACTGGCCCGATGCTGGTCGTTGACGCGTCGTGTCTGTTCGAGGTGGTGGCTGACACGCCACGCGCGGATCGGATTGCGGCGCTGATGGCCGCAGACCCAGACCACGCGGCGCCCGAGGTGGTCGACGTCGAGGTGCTGGGTGTGATCCGGGCCCAGTATCTGAAAGGGGCGCTGGACGATACAGCCGCGGCGCAGGCCGTCGCGGACCTGCGGGATTGGCCGGGGGAGCGGTTCTCCCATCGCTGGATGCTGGACCGGGTGTGGCAGCTTCGCGCGTCGGTCCGCGGCTGGGACGCGTTCTACGTCACCCTCGCCGAGGCCATGAACGCCACCTTGGTCACGATGGACACCAGACTGGCCCGCGCGAACGGCCCGCGGTGCCCCATCGAGGTACTCGCTTAGCCGCGGCGCCCGCCGACCGGGGCCGGTCACGGGCACCCCGGCACGATGCGCAGCCCGGCGTCGCGGGTGGACTCCAGGGCCGCCCGCACCAGGATCGTGCCCAGCCCGCGGCCCTCGAATGCGTCGTCGACCTCGGTGTGCGGGAAGAGCCGCTGGCCGTCGTGGTCGATGAACTCGGTGACCCCGGCGTGCCGGCCGTCGACGGCGATCGTGAAGCGGTCGGTGTGCTCGGTGACGGTGGTGGGGGCTCCGGTCTTGTCGGTGGTCATGTCCGGTTGACTACCCACGATTGCCGTCGACCAGATCCGTGAACTCGGGATTTTTCTCGATGAACTCGGCGACCATCCAGCATTGCGGCACGACCCGCAGCCCGGTGGGGCGGGTGGATTCGAGGGCATGCCGCACCAGGATCGTGGCCAGGCCGCGGCCCTGGAACTGCGGATTGACCGCGGTGTGCGGGAATACGCGGCGGCCGTCGCGGTCGACGAAGTCGGCCACTCCGACCTCGCGGCCGTCCACCGAAATGGTGAAGCGGTCCTCGTGTTCGGTGACGTCGGTGCGGGCCCCGGTCCTGTCAGTGGTCATGGCTCCACCTATACCCCGGGACGGGGACGCAGCCTGCCGTTGGGCAGCGGTGGTGCGGGCAGCCGGCCGAGCTCGCCGCGGTATCCCGGACCGCCCCGAAGCGGTCGTCGTGGTTCTGCCACTGGTCGCGGTAGGTGACGATGTCGTCGTGGCTGCGGCCGACGAAGTTCCACCACATCACCAGCGCCTCCCCGAACGGGGTGCCGCACGCCTCGACCGGGCCGCGGGGTGAAGGTGGGCACCGGGGAGCGCTGCCCTTCGAGCTCGCCGAGGAACACCCGCGTGGTGACCGCGCCGGTGGTCCGCGGCTACGGTGTGTAGTGCGCGAAGTCCCGGTCGGTGTCCCGGTCGCCGGAGGGCAGGGCGACCCACAGTTGGACACCGTGCAGCACGGCGTCGGCCGGGCCGGCGCTCACCGACATCTCGGAGTGGCAGATTCCCGCGCCGGCGGTCATCAGGTTCAGCTCGCCCGGGCGCACCGTCGCAGCCACCGCGGCACTGTCGCGGTGCTCGACGAGTCCGCTGAACAGCCAGCTGACGGTCTGCAGGCCGGTGTGCGGGTGGGGGGCACGTCCATGCCGGGCCCGCCGCGCTGATCGTGCGGACCGTAGTGGTCGATGAAGCACCACGCCCCGATCAGGGAGCGCTCCCGCTGCGGCAGCGTGCGGCGCACCCGGATGGCCCGCGGGCCGCCGAGCGGGACTTCGCGCGGGTGTAGGACGCCGTTGAATGACGAAGGCGCACAGTCGACCTCGTCGGGCGCGGCGTCGGTGTTGCTCACGGCTCCAGCCTAGTCAACGCAGCGCGGCGTCGCCGAGGGCCGGATCGGGCACGCCTCAGGTATCGGCACCCGCAGCCGACACCGCGTGGGCGGTCTGTCGGGTGTGCGCCCAACTCAGCAGCCCGGCGCTGTCGAGGGCCGGGCTGTAGTAGTGGCCCTGGGCGACCGCACATCCGTACGCGTTGAGGGCGTCTGCGTCGGCGGCTGTCTCCACACCTTCTGCCACGGTCGTCAAACCGAGGGTGTGGGACAGGTCGATCACCGAGCGGACGATCGCCGCGCTGGTCGGGTCGGTGGTGATGGCCGCGGTGAAGGTGCGGTCGAGTTTCAGCTCGTCGACGGGCAGTTCGCGCAGATAGTAGAGCGACGCGTAGCCGCTCCCGAAGTCGTCGATGGCGATTCTGATCCCCATGTCCCGCAACTGGTTCAGCACCGAACGGGCCAGGCCGAGGTTGGCGAGCAGGAAGTCCTCGGTGATCTCGAAGGTGAGGTTCCCCGGCTCGACGCGGTGGCGGGCGAGCGCTGCGGCGGCACGCGCCGGCAGGTCGGTGTCGGCGAACGCCGAGGGGGGCAGGTTGATCGCGACGGGTATCGGGTGGCCGCGCTCACGCCAGCTCGCAGAGTCGTGCAACGCGAGGTCGAGGACCAGTTCGGTGATCCCCGGCATCAGGTAGTTGTGTTGCGCCAGGGGCAGGAACTGGTGCGGATAGAGCAGTCCGCGCTCGGGATGTTCCCAGCGCACCAAGGCCTCGACACCGACCGTGCGCTCGTCGGTCAGCCGGATCTGGGGCTGGTAGTGCACTGTGAGTTCGCGCAGCTCGATCGCCTGACGTAGCTGAGCGAGCAATTCCAGCCCGGCGCGGCTGCTGCTGTCGCCGTCTACACCGTGGTGGAAGATCTGATGTCCGTGGTGGCTGGATTTGGCTTCGTACATCGCGATGTCGGCGTAGCGCAACAAGGTTCCGATGTCATCGCAGTGGTCGGGGCTCAGCGATATCCCGATGCTCGCGCTGGTCTGCACGTACAGTCCGTCGAGTTCGATCGGCGTGTCGAGGGCGTCGAGCAGGCGGTCGGCGACGAGGTCGGCGGCCGGCCGGTCGGCGCCGGGGAGTAGCACCGCGAATTCGTCGCCCCCGAGACGGGCCAGGATGCCGTCGCGACCGAGTGCCGAGCGCAGCCGGGCGGCAACCACCTGCAGCAGACGGTCGCCGACGGTGTGCTCGAGGGAGTCGTTGATGTCCTTGAAGCGGTCGAGATCGAGCAGCAGCAAGGCGTTTCGTCCGGGGCCGGGCTCTGCGAGGGGTTCGAGCACGGCGCCGGCGTGCTCGTAGAACCCGCGGCGGTTCAGCAGTGCGGTCAGGTCGTCGGTGGTCGCCGCCGGCTGATGGCCGCCGGTGCGCCGGGCGTCGAAGAACGCGACCGCGAGCCGGCACAGCGCCGCCACGATGGTGCACACGGCCAGATAGACCGCGGCGGAGTGGATGGGCGTGCGCTCGTCGGCGAGCAGCACGCCGGTGGCGAGCACGGCGGAGGCGATCGGGGCGGCCACCGGCATCCAGGTCGCCGCGGCGCCGGTGCCCCGCAGGGGCCGGGCG
>NZ_JBSWXU010000057.1:0-29977 GCF_056160785.1 Mycobacterium sp. ABE4_509
CCTCGAGCACGACGCCGCGTGCGCCGGCCTCGACGCACGCGTCGATCGCGACGCCGTCGGCCCCCGGATAGACCGCGACGATGTCGACCCGCGGTGCGTCGGCTGCGGTCAGGGCGCCGAGGAGCGGGCGGTCGGTGGGCTGGCGGGTCAGGGTGAACCCGGCTTCGGTGACCTCGCCGAAGGGGCGTCCGGCGAAGCCCTGCCTGCCGGCGGTGGCGACCTTGTGCAGGCCGAGCGCCTCGAACACGGTCCCGGCGAAGCTGACCACCACCCCGAGTCCGCGGATGTGTGGACTGGCGGCCACGGTGAGCGCGTCGCGCAGATTGGCCGGACCGTCGGCCTCCGGGGAATCGGCGCTGTACTGCGCGCCGGTGAGCACCACCGGCAGCCGCCCGGTGTGGGTGAGCGCCAGCCACAGAGCGGTCTCCTCCATGGTGTCGGTGCCGTGGGTGATCACGACGCCGTCGAGGCCCGGATCCGCCGACGCGCGGTGTACCGCGGCGCCGATCACGTCCCAGTCGGCGGGGGTCAGCTGTGAGCTGTCGAGCGCCATCGCGTCGATCACCTCGACGTCCATCCCCGCGGTCAGGTCCGCCCCGGATCGGGTCGGACGTTTCACACCGTCGGGATCGGCGCTGGTCGAGATCGTGCCGCCGGTGGCGATGACGAGGAGACGGGCCATGGGTGGAATTGTTCCTCACCCGTGCTTTGCGATGATGGTGGCGTGACTGACGAATCCTCCAGCCCGGCCGACCCGACGGCCGACGGCGCGCCGCCCGCGGAGCCGGCGCCGCGCCGGCTGCGCCTGCTACTCGGGGTGGCGGGTGTCGTGCTCGTGCTGGACATCGTCACCAAGGTCGCCGCGGTGGCCCTGCTGACACCCGGGCAGCCGGTGTCGATCATCGGCGACACGGTGACCTGGACCCTGGTGCGCAACTCGGGGGCGGCGTTCTCGATGGCGACCGGGTACACTTGGGTGCTCACGCTGGTGGCCACCGGAGTGGTGCTCGGCATCATCTGGATGGGCAGGCGGCTGGTGTCGCCGTGGTGGGCGATCGGTCTGGGCCTGATCCTCGGCGGCGCGATGGGCAATCTGGTCGACCGGTTCTTCCGGTCGCCCGGACCGCTGCGCGGCCACGTGGTGGACTTCCTGTCCATCGGCTGGTGGCCGGTGTTCAACGTGGCCGACCCGTCGGTGGTCGGCGGGGCCATCATGCTGGTTGTGTTGTCGCTGTTCGGCTTCGACTTCGATTCGGTCGGGCGGCGCAGGCCAGAGGCCGCAGCCGACCCCGGCAACTCGGACCCCGGCGGATCGGACCAGGCGTGACGACACGGTCGATGCCGGTGCCCGAGGGCCTGGCGGGGATGCGGGTCGACGCCGGGCTGGCCCGGCTGCTCGGGTTGTCGCGCACCGCGGTCGCGGCGATGGCCGAGGACGGCGGGGTGGAGGTCGACGGGGTGCGGGCGGCCAAGTCCGACAAGCTCGTCGCCGGGGCGTGGCTGGAGGTGCGGCTGCCCGACGCGCCGGCCCCGGTGGAGAACACCCCGGTCGACATCGAGGGCATGGAGATCCTCTACAGCGACGACGACCTCGTCGCGGTGGACAAACCGCCCGGGGTGGCGGCGCATGCGACGGTCGGGTGGCACGGCCCGACGGTGCTGGGCGGTCTGGCGGCGGCGGGGTTCCGGATCAGCACCTCGGGCATCCACGAACGCCAGGGCATCGTGCACCGGCTCGACGTCGGCACCTCCGGGGTCATGGTGGTGGCGCTGTCGGAGCGGGCGTACACGGTGCTCAAGCGTGCGTTCAAACAGCGCACCGTGCAGAAGCGCTACCACGCGCTGGTCCAGGGGCATCCGGATCCGTCGAGTGGGACCATCGACGCGCCGATCGGCCGGCACCGCGGCCACGACTGGAAGTTCGCCGTGGTCGAGGACGGCAGGCACAGCGTGACGCACTACGACACCCTGGAGGCGCATCAGGCCGCCAGCCTGCTCGACGTCGAGCTGGAGACCGGCCGCACCCATCAGATCCGGGTGCATTTCGCCGCGCTGCACCACCCGTGTTGCGGTGACCTGACCTACGGAGCCGACCCGACGCTGGCCGCGAAGCTCGGGCTGGAGCGCCAGTGGCTGCACGCCAGCTCGCTGGCGTTCGCGCATCCCGCAGACGGCCGGCGCATGGAGATCACCAGCGACTACCCTGCCGATCTGCAGCACGCTCTCGACGTGCTGCGACATGACCGGCTGTGAGATCGGGCCTGCTGTTCGGGGTCGGCGCCTATGGCATGTGGGGCCTGTTCCCGGCGTTCTTCCCGCTGCTGAAGCCGGCCGGTGCGGTCGAGGTGCTCGCGCACCGCATCATCTGGAGTTTTCTGTTCATGCTGGTCGTCGTCGCGGCGGTGCGCAGGCTCGGGGATCTGCGCCGGATCGACCGGCGGACCTGGGTGCTGCTGACCGCGGCCTCGGCACTGATCGCCGTGAACTGGCTGATCTACGTGTACGCGGTGAACAACGGCCACGTCGTCGACGCCGCGCTCGGGTACTTCATCAATCCGCTGGTGTCGATTGCGCTGGGCCTGCTGATCTTCGGTGAGCGGCTCAACCGTTGGCAGTTCGGCGCGCTGGCGATCGCCGTGGTGGCGGTGCTGGTCCTGACGGTCAACGTCGGGGCGCCGCCGGTGATCGGGCTCGGGCTGGCCCTGTCGTTCGGTCTGTACGGTGCGGTGAAGAAGTCGGTGTCCACCGATCCGCGGGTCAGTGTGGGTGTCGAGGCGGGCTTGGCGACACCGTTCGCGCTGGTGTACGTGGTGGCCTTGCAGGCAGGTGGGCATGCCACCTTCGTCGGCTACGGCTCGGGACACACTGCCCTGATGGTTCTGGCCGGCGTGTTGACCGCGCTGCCGTTGTTGCTGTTCGCCGCGGCGGCTCAGCGGCTGGCCCTGGTCACCCTGGGTCTGCTGTTCTACATGACGCCGGCCATGCAGCTCAGTTGGGGCGTGCTGGTCGGCCAGGAGCCGATGCCGCCGGCCCGGTGGCTGGGCTTCGCGCTGATCTGGCTTGCTCTGGGGGTGTTCACCGTCGACGCGGTGCGTCGCGCCCGGGCCGAGCGGCGCACCGCGGCAGCGCCGGCGCTGTGATCCGTGTTCCATTTGCGATCTCTTGCGATTGACCCGTCAGTAGCTATGAAATAAAGTTTGCCCGTGGACAACGCCAACCCGGTTGTGCCTGGTCGGCGCCGGGGCCGCCCGGTGGGGGCCGACTCCGAAGCGACGCGACAGGACATTCTCGAGGCGGCGCGGGGCGTCATCGCCGAGCGCGGTTACCACGCGGCGACCTTCCAGCAGATCGCGATGCGGGCCGGGGTCAGCAGGCCCACGCTGCACTACTACTTCGACAGCCGCGAGGATGTCTACCAGGTGCTGCTGGTCGCCGCACACCAGCGGATGGCCGATTGTGTCGACCAGGCCCGCGCCGAGGATTCCCCGCGAAATCAGCTGGTCAGGTTCATCGAGTTGTTGCAGAGCTGGAGCGTCGAGGAGAACGCGACCATGCGGCTGTTGGTCGCGGCGCGCCTGGAGCGCCAGCAGGACCCGCGCGGTGCCAGCGCCGCCGAACAGGTGCGCTCGACGGTGCAGGCGTTCTACCGCTCGGTGGTCGAGTCGGCCGTCCGTCGTGGGGAGTTGAGCCCCGACGTGGACGTCCAACCGGTGGCCGACATGCTGGCCGCAGTGTTCTGGGCGATGGGCTTCCACACCGGTTTCATCACGCCACGACGGTCGGGCGACGGCGGCAAAGGTGTTGCCAGGCAATTGGTGCAACTTCTGGAGTCCGGATTGCTGGAGGAGCAGATCGCCGAGCGGGTGGACGCCTGAGGCCGGCCGGCGGCGAGCCGGCCCGAACCCGTGGAGACACGCAACCACGACACGCCGTGCGCTGTCGGTGCGCGGCCATAGACTGGCTGCCCTATGAGTGGTTCAGACTGGCGGTCCACCGGATCTACCGGATCTTCTGGGTCCTTTGTTCACCTGCACAACCACACCGAGTACTCGATGCTGGACGGCGCGGCGAAGGTCAAGCCGCTGCTCGCCGAGGCGCAACGGTTGGAGATGCCGGCCATCGGCATGACCGACCACGGGAACATGTTCGGCGCCAGCGAGTTCTACAACGCCGCCACGGACGCCGGCATCAAGCCGATCATCGGTGTGGAGGCCTACATCGCGCCGGCCTCGAGGTTCGACACCAAGCGGGTGCTGTGGGGTGACCCGGGTCAGAAGTCCGACGACGTCTCGGGCAGCGGCGCCTACACCCACATGACGATGATGGCCGAGAACGCCACCGGGCTGCGCAATCTGTTCAAGCTCTCGTCGCTGGCGTCGTTCGAGGGCCAGCTCGGCAAGTGGTCGCGGATGGACGCCGAGTTGATCGCCGAACACGCCGAGGGCATCATCGCCACCACCGGCTGCCCGTCCGGCGAGGTGCAGACCCGGCTGCGACTCGGTCACGAGCGCGAGGCCCTCGAGGCCGCGGCCAAGTGGCGGGAGATCTTCGGCCCGGACAACTTCTTCCTGGAGCTGATGGACCACGGGCTCGACATCGAACGCCGGGTGCGCGAGGGCCTGCTCGAGGTCGGCCGCAAGCTGGGCATCCCGCCGCTGGCCACCAACGACTGCCACTACGTCACCCGCGACGCCTCGCAGAACCACGAGGCGCTGCTGTGCATCCAGACCGGCAAGACGCTGTCGGACCCCAACCGGTTCAAGTTCGACGGCGACGGCTACTTCCTGAAGTCGGCGGCCGAGATGCGTGCGCTGTGGGACGACCAGGTTCCCGGCGCCTGTGACTCCACGCTGTTGATCGCCGAGCGGGTCACCTCCTATGCCGACGTGTGGGAAGTCCGCGACCGGATGCCGATCTTCCCGGTGCCCGACGGGCACGACCAGGCTTCCTGGCTGCAGCACGAGGTCATGGCGGGTCTGCGGCGGCGCTATGGCTCCGAGGTCGGGCAGAACTACATCGATCGGGCCGACTACGAGATCAAGGTCATCTGCGACAAGGGCTTCCCGTCGTACTTCCTGATCGTCGCCGACCTGATCAACTACGCCCGTTCGGTCGACATCCGGGTCGGCCCGGGCCGCGGTTCGGCGGCCGGATCCCTGGTCGCCTTCGCGCTGGGCATCACCAACATCGATCCGATCCCGCACGGTCTGCTGTTCGAGCGCTTCCTCAACCCCGAGCGCCCGTCCGCTCCCGACATCGACATCGACTTCGACGACCGTCGGCGCGGTGAGATGCTGCGCTATGCCGCCAACAGGTGGGGTAGTGACCGGGTCGCCCAGGTCATCACCTTCGGCACCATCAAAACCAAAGCGGCGCTGAAGGATTCAGCTCGCGTGCACTACGGTCAGCCTGGGTTCGCGATGGCTGACCGGATCACCAAGGCGTTGCCGCCGCCGATCATGGCGAAAGACATCCCGCTGTCGGGTATCACCGACCCCAACCACGAGCGGTACAAGGAAGCCGCCGAGGTCCGCGGACTGATCGACACCGACCCCGACGTGCGCACCATCTACGAAACAGCTCGCGGGCTGGAGGGGCTGGTCCGCAACGCCGGCGTGCACGCCTGCGCGGTGATCATGAGCTCCGAGCCGCTCATCGACGCGATCCCGCTGTGGAAGCGGCCGCAGGACGGCGCGATCATCACCGGCTGGGACTATCCGTCGTGTGAGGCCATCGGTCTGCTCAAGATGGACTTCCTCGGGCTGCGGAACCTGACGATCATCGGGGACTGCATCGAGAACATCAAGACCAACCGGGGAATCGACCTGGACCTGGAGAACCTGGCGCTGGAAGACCCCAAGGCCTACGAGCTGCTGGGCCGCGGCGATACCCTGGGGGTTTTCCAGCTCGACGGCGGGCCGATGCGCGACCTGCTGCGCCGCATGCAGCCCACCGAGTTCAACGACATCGTCGCCGTGCTGGCGTTGTACCGGCCCGGCCCGATGGGCATGAACGCGCACAACGACTACGCCGACCGCAAGAACGGTCGCCAGCCGATCAAGCCGATCCACCCGGAGCTCGAGGAGCCGCTGGCCGACATCCTCGCCGAGACCTACGGCCTGATCGTCTACCAAGAGCAGATCATGTTCATCGCCCAGAAGGTGGCCTCCTACACGATGGGTAAGGCCGACGCGCTGCGCAAGGCGATGGGCAAGAAGAAGCTCGAGGTGCTCGAGGCCGAGTACAAGAGCTTCTACGAGGGCATGACGAACAACGGGTTCTCCGAGGCCGCGGTGAAGGCGTTGTGGGACACCATCCTCCCGTTCGCCGGGTATGCGTTCAACAAGTCGCACGCCGCCGGCTACGGGCTGGTGTCGTACTGGACGGCGTATCTGAAGGCCAACTATCCCGCCGAGTACATGGCCGGCCTGCTGACCTCGGTCGGTGACGACAAGGACAAGGCCGCGGTGTATCTGGCGGACTGCCGGCGGCTCGGGATCACCGTGCTGCCACCGGATGTCAACGAGTCGGTGCAGAACTTCGCATCGGTCGGCAACGACATCCGGTTCGGTCTGGGGGCGGTCCGCAACGTGGGCGCGAATGTGGTGTCCTCGCTGGTGAACACCCGCACCGAGCGGGGCAAGTACACCGACTTCTCCGACTACCTGAACAAGATCGACATCTCGGCCTGCAACAAGAAGGTGACCGAGTCGTTGATCAAGTCGGGCGCCTTCGATTCACTCGACCACCCCCGCAAGGGGCTGTTCCTGGTGCACACCGACGCCGTCGACTCGGTGCTGGGCACCAAGAAGGCCGAGGCGATGGGGCAGTTCGACCTGTTCGGCGACGGCTCCGGCTCGGACGGCGCGGGCTCGGTGTTCACCATCAAGGTGCCCGACGAGGAATGGGAGGACAAGCACAAGCTCGCGCTGGAACGAGAGATGCTGGGCCTCTACGTCTCCGGGCATCCGCTCAACGGCATCGCCCATCTGCTGGCCGCGCAGGTCGACACCCAGATCCCGGCCATCCTCGAGGGCGACATCGCCAACGACACCCAGGTCCGGGTGGGCGGCATCCTGGCGTCGGTGAACCGCCGGGTCAACAAGAACGGTCTGCCCTGGGCCTCGGCCCAGATCGAGGACCTCACCGGCGGTATCGAGGTGCTGTTCTTCCCGCAGACCTACTCGATGTTCGGTGCCGAGATCGCCGACGACGTCGTCGTGCTGATCGGGGCCAAGGTGGCGATCCGCGACGACCGGATCTCGCTGATCGCCAACGAGCTCATCGTTCCGGACTTCTCCAGCGCCCAGGTCAACCGGCCGGTCGCGGTGAGCCTGCCGACCCGGCAGTGCACGGTCGACAAGGTCACCGCGCTCAAGCAGGTGCTGGCACGCCATCCCGGCACCGCCCAGGTCCACCTGCGGTTGATCAGCGGGGAACGCATCACGACCCTGGAACTGGACCAGTCGCTGCGGGTGACGCCGTCCTCGGCGTTGATGGGGGATCTCAAGGAGCTGCTCGGGCCCGGCTGCCTGGGCGGCTGAACCGGGTATCCCGCAGTGGGCCTGAGCGCCTGGCGGTTCGTCACCACCTTCGGCGTCATCAGCCTGCTCGCCGACGTCGTCTACGAGGGTGCGCGCTCGATCACCGGTCCGCTGCTGGCCTCGCTGGGCGCCACCGCGGTCGTGGTGGGGGTCGTCACCGGTGTCGGTGAGGCCGCCGCACTGCTGTTGCGGGTCGTGTCCGGCCCGCTGACCGACCGCACCGGCCGGTTCTGGACGTGGGCGATCGCCGGCTACGCCCTGACCGTGCTGACCGTGCCGTTCCTGGGTCTGGTCGGGGTGCTGTGGGCGGCCGCCGCGCTGGTGATCGCCGAGCGGGTCGGCAAGGCGGTGCGCAGTCCCGCCAAGGACACGCTGCTGTCGCATGCGACCGCGGTGACCGGCCGTGGCCGCGGGTTCGCCGTCCACGAGGCGATGGATCAGATCGGTGCGTTCGCCGGTCCGCTCGCGGTCGCGGGCATGCTGGTGGTGTTCGACGACGACTACGCTCCGGCGTTGGCCCTGCTGGCGGTCCCCGGTATCGGCGTGCTCGTCCTGCTCGGATGGTTGCGGGCGAAGGTGCCCGAACCGGCCGGTTACGAGGTGCATGCGCCGCCGAAGTCGAAACCCGAGGTGTCGCGCCGGTTTCTGCGATCGCTGCCCAGGGACTTCTGGATCTACGCGGGTTTCTCGGCGGCCACGATGCTCGGTTTCACCACCTTCGGGGTGCTGTCGTTTCATCAGGTCGACCGTGGGCTCGTCGCGGTGGCGCTGGTGCCGGTGATCTACGCGGCGGCGATGGCGGCCGACGCGGTCGCGGCGCTGCTGACCGGCTGGGCCTACGACCGGCGGGGTGCGTCGGTGCTGGTGGCGCTTCCGGTGCTGTCGGCCCTGGTGCCGGTGCTGGCGTTCACCGACCACATCTGGCTGGTGGTCGCCGGCGCCCTGGTGTGGGGAGCCGCGGTCGGCATGCAGGAATCGACATTGCGGGCCGTGGTCGCCGACCTGGTCGAGCCTGCCCGGCGGGCCACCGCCTACGGGGTGTACGCCGCCGTGCTCGGTGTCGCGGCGGCCGCCGGGGGAGCGCTGACCGGGCTGCTGTACTCGCGGTCGGTGGCATCGGTGGTGGTCGTCGTCATCGCTGTCCAGGCCGCCGCCCTGGCGATGCTGCCGGTGCTGCGCCGGCTGGCGGGCCCCACCCTCACCCCAGAACGCCCACCGCGCGGGCGATGACCAGGGTGAGTGCCTGTGGGTGGGTCAGCTCCGGTACGCGGTGAGGCCCAGGCCGGCCCATGTCAGGGTGGCGGCCGCCGCGCCGCCGAGCACCGCGGGTGCCGCGGACAGCGTCGCCACGCCGACGACGGCGAAGACCAGTAGACCGACCAGCAGCGCCACCACTTTGTAGGTCGGCCAGGGCACTCCGGCGATGGACACCGTCGAGCCCGAGCGGCTCGCGGCGTCGCGGAAATGCTCAGCGGTCGTCATAACTTGACGATAGCTCGTAGGAAAAGTTTCGGCCACCCGAAACGCTGATTTTGGAGCCGCGATTTCGCTAGCCTGGCGAGGTGCCTCTCACTGGAGATTATGAGCCCAGCACGTTGGATTGGGCCCGGGAAAACGCCGAAGAATACATGGAATCCGGCGGGACGAAGGGGACCGAGCTCAAGGGCCGCCCCGTGGTCCTGCTGACCACCCTCGGCGCCAAAACGGGCAAGATCCGCAAGACCCCGCTGATGCGGGTCGAGCACGGCGGCGAATACGCGATCGTGGCCTCGCTCGGCGGGGCGCCCAAGCACCCGGTCTGGTACCACAACGTCAAGGCGCATCCGCGGGTCGAACTGCAGGACGGCACCGTCAGCATGGACTACGACGCGCGCGAGGTGTTCGGCGAGGAGAAGGCGCTCTGGTGGGAGCGTGCGGTGGCGGCCTGGCCCGACTACGCCGACTACCAGACCAAGACCGACCGCCAGATTCCGGTGTTCGTGCTGACCCCGGTCGGCTGAACCGATTTTTGCCGGTACCGGTTCGGGTGGCACCATTGATCGGTGTCCGCTGACCTGAGCCAACGTCCCCGCACCGGTCCCGCCGCGCCGCTACGCGCTGCGGACATCGATGACGCGGCCGGGCGAATTTCGCCGGTGGTGTCCAAGACACCGCTGCAGCTCAGCGAACGGTTGTCGGCGATCACCGGGGCGCGGGTCTATCTCAAGCGTGAAGACCTGCAGGCGGTGCGCTCGTACAAGCTGCGCGGCGCCTACAACCTGCTGATGCAGCTCAGCCCGGACGAGAAGGCCGCCGGGGTGGTGTGCTCCTCGGCGGGCAACCACGCTCAGGGGTTCGCGCTGGCCTGCCGGTCGATGGGGGTGCACGGGCGGGTCTACGTCCCGGCCAAGACGCCGAAGCAGAAGCGCGACCGCATCCGCTACCACGGCGGGGAGTTCATCGAGCTCATCGTCGGCGGCAAGACCTACGACATGGCCGCCGAAGCCGCCCGCGACGACGTCGCCAGCACCGGCGCCACACTGGTCCCGCCGTACGACGACCTGCGCACCATGGCCGGGCAGGGCACGATCGCCGTCGAGATCCTCGACCAGCTCGGCACCGAACCCGACCTGGTGGTCGTTCCGGTCGGTGGCGGCGGGTGCATCAGCGGCATCACCACCTATCTGGCTGAGCGCACCGCGACGACCTCGGTGCTCGGCGTCGAACCCGCGGGGGCCGCAGCGTTGGTGGCGGCGCTGGCCAACGGCGAGCCCGTCACCCTCGACCAGGTCGACCAGTTCGTCGACGGCGCGGCGGTCGCACGGGTCGGCAGCCGGCCTTTCGAGGCGCTCACCGCGGCCGGTGACATGGTCTCGATCACCACCGTCGACGAGGGCGCGGTGTGCACCGCGATGCTCGACCTCTACCAGAACGAGGGCATCATCGCCGAGCCGGCGGGCGCGCTGTCGGTCGCCGCACTGTTCGACGCCGAGATCGAGCCGGGCGCGACGGTGGTGTGTCTGATCTCGGGCGGCAACAACGACGTCTCGCGCTACGGCGAAGTGCTGGAGCGCTCGCTGGTGCATCTGGGGCTCAAGCACTACTTCCTGGTCGACTTCCCACAGGAGCCCGGTGCCCTGCGGCGGTTCCTCGACGAGGTGCTCGGTCCCAACGACGACATCACGCTGTTCGAGTACGTGAAACGCAACAACCGGGAGACCGGTGAGGCGCTCGTCGGCATCGAGATGGGTTCGGCGAGCGACCTGGAGGGTCTGATGGCGCGGATGCGGACCTCGGAGTGTCACGTCGAGCTGCTGGAGCCGGGCTCGCCGACCTACCGCTACCTGACCTGATCCCGGTGCCGCAGTACGGCGACCGAATGCCCGCCCAGTTCGGTGGAGCCGGCACCGGCGGTCGGCTGGTCCCACGCCAGCAGCAGCTCACCGGTGACCGGAACCGAGACGGCCTCGGATCCCAGGTTGCACGCGATGCAGATGCCGCCGCGATACATGACGACCCACCGCTGCTGCTCGTCGAAGTCGACCCGCAGATGGTTCAGCCACGGATCGGCCATGTCGGGTTCTGATCTGCGCAACGCGATCAGGCTGCGGTAGAAGTCGAGCAGCCGGGCGTGCTCACCGGAGCCGACCTCGTCCCAGTGCAGCTTGGATCGGGTGAAGGTCTCGGGATCCTGCGGGTCGGGGATCTCGTCGGCATCCCAGCCGTGCTCGGCGAACTCCCGCTTGCGGCCTTCGGCGGTGGCACGGGCCAACTCGGGTTCGGGGTGTGAGCTGAAGAACTGGAACGGCGACGACGAGGCCCACTCTTCGCCCATGAAAAGCATCGCTGTATAGGGGGATCCGATTGCCAGTGCCGCTTTGATCGCCAGTTGGCCCGTGGACAGGTTCGCCGACGGACGGTCGCCCACGGCGCGGTTGCCCACCTGGTCGTGGGTCAGCGTGTAGGCCAGCAGCCGGGTCGCCGGGATCGTGGCGGTGTCCAGTGGGCGTCCGTGGCGGCGTTGCCGGAACGACGAATAGGTGCCGGCATGGAAGTAGCCGCCGCGCAGGGTCTGGGCCAGGGTGGCCAGCGAGCCGAAATCGGCGTAGTAGCCCTGGCGCTCACCGGAGACGGCGGCGTGAATCGCGTGGTGGATGTCGTCATCCCACTGCGCGGTCATGCCCAGCCCGCCGGCTTCGCGCGGGGTGATCAGCCGCGGGTCGTTGAGGTCGCTCTCGGCGATCAGCGACAGCGGCCGGCCCAGTTGTGCCGCCAGCGCGTCGGTTTCGGCGGACATCTCTTCGAGGATGTGGATGGCGGTGGTGTCGACCAGCGCGTGCACCGCGTCCAGTCGCAGGCCGTCGGCGTGGAAGTCGCGCATCCAGCGCAGCGCACAGTCCAGGATGTAGCGGCGCACCTCATCGGCATCCGCGTCGGCGATGTTGATCGACTCGCCCCACGGATTGGAACCACTGGACAGATAGGGCCCGAACTCCGGCAGATAGTTCCCGGACGGGCCCAGGTGGTTGAACACGGCGTCGATGAGCACACCCAGGCACCGGGCGTGACAGGCGTCGACGAACCGGACGAGCCCGTCCGGGCCGCCGTAGGGTTCGTGCACGGCGTACCAAAGCACACCGTCATACCCCCAGCCGTGGGTGCCGCTGAACGCGTTGACCGGCATCACCTCGACGAAGCCGACACCGAGATCGACCAGGTAGTCGAGCTTGTCGATGGCCGAGTCGAACGTGCCGGCAGGGGTGAACGTTCCGATGTGCAGTTCGTAGATCACCGCGCCCTCGACGGAGCGGCCGGGCCACCGGTCGTCCGACCAGGCGCTCGCGGTGGGCTGCCACAGCGCCGAGCGTCCGTGCACGCCGTCGGGCTGACGTGCCGACCGCGGATCGGGCAACACCTTGGGGTCGTCGCCGAGCACGAATCCGTACCGGGCATCGGCCGGCGCGTCCACGACCGCGCGCCACCAACCGTCCTCGCCGCGGGTCATCGCGTGCAGGGTGCCGTCGATGTCGAGCCGCACCCGCTGCGGGCGCGGCGCCCAGACGGTGAATTCGTGCTCAGGCATCGGCACGCACCAGCAGCGCGACGGGCAGATCGGTGAACAGTTCGCCGGCCGGCACCGCGCCGCTGCGTGCGGCGCCGGTCAGTACATCGGTCCAGTCCCCTCCGGGCAGGGGTATCGCGGTGTCACCCCAGCCGGCTTCGGCCAGCCGCACCGTCCACCGGCTGACCACCACCAGCACGTCGTCGCCGCGCAGATACGCCACGATGTGCTCGGCAGCGGCGCCGGTGGCGCAGACCGGGTGGTGGCCGCCCGATTCGAAGGTGTCCGGGCGAGCGCGGCGCAACTGCAGCGCCGCGCGCACCACCCGCATCTTCGGGTGCGCCATGCCGGCGAGCGCCTCACGGCGCAGCCCGTAGTCGATCGGGCGGCGGTTGTCCGGGTCGACCAGGCTGTCCTCCCACAACTCGGTGCCCTGGTAGACGTCGGGCACGCCCGGAGCGGTCAGCGCGATCAGCTTCTGACCCAGCGCATCGGCCTGGGCGTGCACATTCAGCCGGTCCACCAGGGCCGTCAGCCCGGCACCCACCGGTCCGTCGAGGACGTCGTCGAGCCACTGGTGCACACCGCCCTCGAACTCGGTGTCGGGGTCGTGCCAGCTGGTGTGCAGTGCGGCCTCCCGGACGGCCTTCTCCGCATAGGAGTGCAGCCGTTCGCGCAGTTCGGTGCTCACCATTCCGTCCGCCGGCCACACCCCGAACATGTTCTGCAGCAGGAACATCCCGGTAGCCGGGTCCGGGGGTGGGGTGGCGCGCTGCCAACCCTGCACCAGCTCCGACCACAGCGAAGGCACCTGCGAGAGCACGCCGATGCGGGCGCGCACATCCTCGCCACGTTTGGTGTCGTGGGTGCTCAGCGTCGTCATCGCCCGCGGCCAGAGCGCCGCGCGCACGGCTGCGCGGCGGTGGAACTCCGCGGCGCTGACCCCGAAATACTCGGGTTCGCCGCCGACTTCGTTGAGCGAAACCAGTCGCGGGTCACGGTAGAACAGGCAGTCTTCCATCGCCTTGGCGGTGGCGGCGCCGCACAGCTGCTGCAGCCGGACCCCGGCCTCGTCGCTGCGGGTCAGTGCCGCGTTGAGCAACTCCAGCGGTGCTGCCAGCCCGGGCTGCTCGGCGACGGTCTCGGCGATCGCCACGGACAGCACCTGCGACAACGACAGATAGTCGCTGCGGTACACGCCGATGTGGCTGAGCAGTGCGGCGATCGACTCGTCGAGCAGTTCGTGGTCGGCTCCGGCCGCGGCGACCACCGCGCGGTGCAGCCGCGCCAGTTCGCTGGCCAGCGTGTCGGTCACGGCCTGGCGCTTGAGCCGGCGGGCTTCGGCGGTGGCCGAGGCGTAGTCGACGCCGGCCGATTCCGCCAGGGCGGTCAAGGATTCGGCGCCGCTGGGGTCGACGAACAGGCCGCCCGTTTCGCGCAACGCGTCGTAGCCGGTGGTGCCGTCCACCGGAAGGCTGGGGTCCAGGGCCTCGTCGACGGCGAGGATCTTCTCGATGACGATCCAGGCCTCGGGCCCGGTGAGCTCTCGCAGCCACCCCAGATAGCCGGTCGGGTCGGACAACCCGTCCGGATGATCGATCCGGATCCCGTCGACCAGCCCGTCCCGGAACCACCGGGCCACCTCGGTGTGCGCTGCGTCGAACACCGTCCGATCCTCCTGGCGCAGCCCCGCCAGCGACGTGATGGAGAAGAACCGCCGGTACCCGCACACGCCGTTACGCCAGCCGATCAGCTTGTAGTGCTGGCGGTCGTGCACCTCGGCGCCGGTGCCCCCCTCGGTTCCGGGGCTGATCGGGAACTGCAGGTCGCCCAGGCGCAACACATCGGCGTCGGCGACCAGATCCGCCGCGTCGCCGTCGGACCCCAGCACCGGCAACAGGATTCGTCCGTCCGGGTCGGCAGACCAGTCGATGTCGAAGAACTGGGCGAACTCCGACCGGCGCCCGTGCGTCAACACATCCCACCACCACCGGTTCTGCCGCGGGGCGTCGACACCGACATGGTTGGGCACGATGTCGACGATCACCCCCAGGCCGGCGGCCTCGGCCGCGCCCACCAGCCGGGCGAATCCGTCGGGGCCGCCGAGTTCGGCCGACACCGTGGTCGGGTCGGTGACGTCGTAGCCGTGGCTGGACCCCTCGGTGGCGGTGAGGATGGGGGACAGGTACAGATGCGAGATCCCGAGTTCGGCGAGGTAGCCGACAAGCTTCTCGGCGTCGGCGAAGGTGAACGCCTGACCGCTGGACGGACCCCGCATCTGCAGGCGGTACGTCGAGGTGAGGCGCATGGTCAGGCCGACTTACGCAGGACCAGAAGGGACCGCGGGGCCAGGGACACCTTCTCGCCGGCGATCACGGTGACGTCGATGGAGCCTGCCGGATCCCCGGTGTCCAGCACAGCCACCCACTCTGTCGCGTAGTCACCGTCCGGGGCGACGAAGTCCACCGGCTTGCTGTGGGCGTTGAAGCACAGCAGGAACGAGTCGTCGACCACCCGTTCGCCGCGGGCATTGGGTGCGGGGATGGCGTCACCGTTGAAGAACACCGACACCGATTTGAAGCCCGAGGCCCAATCCTGCTGGGTCATCTCGGTGCCCGACCGGTTGAACCAGGCGATGTCGTGGATCTGGTCGCCGGTGCGGATCGGCTTGCCCTCGAAGAACCGCCTGCGCTTGAACACCGGATGGTCCTTGCGGAGCTTGACCACCTTGCGGGTGAACTCCAGCAGGTCGGCGTTGGTCTCGCGCAGCGACCAGTCCATCCAGGACAGTTCGGAGTCCTGGCAGTAGACGTTGTTGTTGCCGCGCTGGGTTCGGCCGATCTCGTCGCCGTGCGAGATCATCGGCGTGCCCTGGGAGAGCATCAGGGTGGCCAGGATGTTGCGTTGCTGCTTGGCGCGCAGTGCCAGGATCTCGGGATCGTCGGTGGGGCCCTCCACGCCGCAGTTCCACGACCGGTTGTGGCTCTCCCCGTCGCGGTTGTCCTCGCCGTTGGCCTCGTTGTGCTTTTCGTTGTAGGACACCAGGTCGGCGAGGGTGAAGCCATCGTGACAGGTGACGAAGTTGATACTGGCGCTGGGCCGCCGGCCGGTCGCCTCGTAGAGGTCCGACGACCCGGTCAGCCGGGACGCGAACTCGCCCAGTGTCGCGGGTTCCCCCCGCCAGTAGTCACGCACAGTGTCGCGATATTTCCCGTTCCACTCGGTCCACAAACCTGGGAAGTTGCCGACCTGGTAGCCGCCCTCGCCGATGTCCCACGGCTCGGCGATCAGCTTGACCTGACTGACCACCGGATCCTGCTGGACCAGGTCGAAGAACGCGGACAGCCGGTCCACGTCGTAGAACTCGCGGGCCAGGGTGGAGGCCAGGTCGAACCGGAAACCGTCGACGTGCATCTCGGTCACCCAGTAGCGCAGCGAATCCATGATCAGCTGCAGGGTGTGCGGATGGCGGGCGTTGAGGCTGTTGCCGGTACCGGTGAAGTCCTTGTAGTAGCGCAGGTCTCCGTCGAGCAGCCGGTAGTAGGCCGCGTTGTCGATGCCGCGGAAGTTCAGCGTCGGCCCCAGATGGTTGCCTTCGGCGGTGTGGTTGTAGACGACGTCGAGGATCACTTCGATGCCGGCTTCGTGGAACGCGCGCACCATGGCCTTGAACTCGGCCACCGCGCCGCCGGCGTGTTTGGTGGCCGCGTACTGGGCGTGCGGGGCGAAGAACCCGAACGTGTTGTAGCCCCAGTAGTTTCGCAAGCCGAGGTCGAGCAGCCGGTGGTCGTGCAGGAACTGGTGAACCGGCATCAGCTCGATCGCGGTGACGTTCAGCGACTTGAGGTGGTCGATGATCACCGGGTGTGCCAGGCCGGCGTAGGTGCCGCGCAACTCCTCCGGGATGTCCGGGTGGGTTTCGGTCATGCCCTTGACGTGCGCCTCGTAGATCACCGTTTCGTGGTACGGGGTGCGTGGCGCGCGGTCGGAGCCCCACTGGAAGAACGGGTTGATCACCACGCTGGTCATCGTGTGCCCGAGCGAGTCGATCTGCGGCGGCACCCCGCCACCGGCGAGATCGTCGGCCTTCAGGTCATAGGAGTACAGCGCCTGGCTGAAGTCGAACTCACCGTGGAAGGCGTTTCCGTACGGATCGAGCAGCAGCTTGCTCGGATCGCAGCGGTGCCCCGCCGCCGGGCTCCACGGCCCGTGCACCCGGTAGCCGTAGCGCTGGCCCGGCGTCACGGTCGGCAGGTAGCAGTGCCAGACGAAACCGTCGACCTCGTCGAGTTCGATGCGGTCCTCGCGGCCGTCCTTGCCGATCAGGCATAGTTCGACGCGCTCGGCGACCTCGGAGAACAGCGAGAAGTTCGTGCCCGCACCGTCATAGGCCGTACCCAGCGGATACGCCGAACCTGGCCAGACAGTGGGAGTTGACGGAAAGGGCGACGACGCCATCAAGCCGTCCACCAGCCGGTGGCGGCGGCGAGCTGACGGCCCAGTTCAGGGGCCAGTGTTCGCATGTAGGTGGCGGTCAAATGGTGAGAGTCGTGATAGATCAGCACATTTCCTTCTACGGCGCGGCAGACCTCGGCGCGGCACACCGCGTCGGTCATGTCCAGGGGATTGAGGTTGGGGAATTCGCCGATGAAGTCCAGGGTGGGGTTGGTCGAAGACAGCGCCATCGAGCGGTCCATCCCGCAGGACACCGCGTCGCCCCCGTCGGCGAGGCAGTCCGCGGGCTTGAACGGGTCGCGGTCCTCGTCGAGGATCCAGGGGGTGTCGCGCATGGCGAGCACCGGAATGTCGTTGTCGTGGAACTGCTGCCAGATACCGACGTAGGTGGCCGGCATGACGTCGCCGTCCTTGGTGTTCCACGGACGGGTCGAGGTGGTGAACACGTAGTCGGGCCGGTCGGCGATCAGCGCCGCCATCGCCCGCTTGTTCCAGGTGTGGCACTTGGGATCACGGCGGGTGGAGCCCATGATCAGTGGGGCTTCCTCGGTGGTCAGCGGGCAACCCATCTTCAGGTAGGTCACCACCTTGAAGTGATGCATCCGCCCGAGCAGGTCCAGCGCGGTGATCCAGTGCTCGGCGTGCGAGCCGCCGGCCAGGGCGACGGTGCGCTGGGCCTCGGTGTCGCCGTAGGTGCAGTTGATCAGGTTGGCGTTGGAGAAGTCGCTGATGCAGTGCTCGATCGTGGAGACCGGCAGGTCCTTCTTGGCTTCCAGGACGGTCGGGCGCATGGGCAGCTTGGGCACCCTGGCGTCTTCGACCAGGGCCCGCGCCCCCGGATAGTCCCGGGAGGACAGCCCGGCCAGTTCCTTTCCGTCGGCGCGCAGCACCGTGACGTGTTCGCGCCAGCCGAACGACGTCGCGGTCAGCGCCACGCCCAGCAGCGCGACGGCGGAACCGAGCACGATCGTGGGCCGGCGCAGCCGGACGCGCAGCGGCAGCGGCGGCGACGAGGCGACGGCGGCTGCGGAGCCGCTGCGCATCCGCAGCGGCTCTTCGATGTAGCGGGTGGTCAGCCAGGCCAGCAGACCGGAGACGGCCAGGATCGCGGCCCCCTCACCGAAGTTGACGCCGGTCTTGCCGGTGTAGACCAGGTAGAAGATCAGCAGCGGCCAGTGCCACAGGTACAGCGAGTACGCCATCGCCCCCAGCGCGACGAACGGCCTGCTGGCCATCAGCCGGTTGGGGGCCGGGATACGGCCCTTTGTGTGCGGATCGGCGTAGCGGTTGGCCGCCGAGAGCACGAACAGCAGCGTGGCCACCACCGGGACCAATGCCCACGGCCCGGGGAACTCACGCACACCGTCGATCAGCGCACCGCACGACAGGATGACCGCGAGCGCCGCCACCGACATCACGGTGCGCAGCCACATAGGGCAGCGCAGGTAGGGCACCAGCGCCCCGACCAGCACCCCGATCAACAGCTCCCAGGCACGGGCGAAGCTGTTGTAGTAGGCGGTCGCCTGATCGGTGTTGTGCGCGATGATCGCGTAGACGAACGACGCGATGGTCAGCGCACCGATCAGCACCACGAAAGCGGTACGCATGTGCCGGCCGAAGACCCGCCGGAACAGGAACGCGAACAGCAGGATCAGCGCCAGGAAAGCGATGTAGAACTGCCCCTGCACCGACATCGACCAGATGTGCTGCAGCGGGCTGACGGCCTCACCGGCGCTCAGATAGTCGGCCGCGGAGTTGGCCAGTTCCCAGTTCTGGTAGTAGCCGAGGCTGGCCAGACTCTGATCGGCGAAGGTCTCCCAGCGCGTCTCGGGCTGGATCAGGATGGTCAGCACGGCCGAGGCCGCCAGCACCACGACCAGCGCCGGCAGCAACCTGCGGACCAGGCGGGTGACCTCCGGCGCGGGCCGCAGCGAAACGCCGGGAGTCAGTGCGCCGCGCAGCAGGCGGCCGCCGAAGAAGAAACCGGAGAGCACCAGGAAGACGTCGACGCCGCCGGACACCCTGCCGAACCAGACGTGGAACACCGCGACCAGCGCGATGGCCACACCGCGCAGGCCGTCGAGGTCGTGCCGGTAGAACCCGGACGTGCGGGTGCCCATGCCGGGGCCGGGAGCCGGCGCCGCGGCAGTAGAGGTTCTGCCCGGGACGGTCCTGGATGCCGGCCGGGCGGGGGCAAGGGTCATCATGATCGACGGCTAATCTACCGAAGGTGTGTGCGATGACGCCCGCTGAGATCAGCGCGATCGATGCCGCCCACATCTGGCATCCGTACAGCCCCATCGGTGCGGACGCGCTGGAGCCGGTCGTCGCGGTCGGCGCCCGGGGCGCATGGCTGACGCTGATCCACCACGACCGCCGGGTCGAGGTCCTCGACGCGATGGCCTCGTGGTGGACCGCGGTGCACGGTCACGGCCACCCCGTTCTGGACGCGGCGATCACCGAGCAGCTGGCCACGATGAACCACGTCATGTTCGGCGGGTTGACCCATGAACCCGCCGCGCGCCTGGCTGAGCTGCTCGTCGGGGTCACCCCCGAGCCGCTGCAGACGGTTTTCTTCAGCGACTCCGGGTCGGTGTCGGTCGAGGTCGCGGTCAAGATGGCCCTGCAGTTCTGGCGCAGCAGCGGCCACCCCGCCAAGCACCGGTTGATGACCTGGCGCGGCGGCTATCACGGCGACACCTTCACCCCGATGAGCGTCTGCGATCCCGACGGCGGCATGCACGAGCTGTGGACGGGGGCGAACTCCCTGCTCGCCGACCAGGTGTTCGCCCCGCCGCCACCGCGCGAGTACGACACCGGCTACGTCGCCCGGTTCGAGGCCCTGCTCGCCGCGCACGCCCACGAACTGGCCGCGGTCATCGTCGAGCCGGTGGTCCAGGGCGCCGGCGGCATGCGGTTCCACGATCCGCGCTACCTGGTCGACCTGCGCCGGATGTGCGACGAGCACGGGGTGTTGCTGATCTTCGACGAGATCGCCACCGGGTTCGGCCGCACCGGAGAGCTGTTCGCCGCCGATCACGCCGGGGTCAGCCCGGATGTCATGTGCGTCGGCAAGGCACTCACCGGCGGTTACCTCACCCTGGCCGCCACGCTGTGCACCCGTGGCGTGGCCTCGACGATCAGCGACAACCCGCCGGGGGCGCTGATGCACGGGCCCACGTTCATGGCGAACGCGCTGGCCTGCGCGGTCAGCGTGGCCTCGGTGGAATTGCTGCGCTCGGGTGATTGGCAGGCTCAGGTGCGCCGGATCGAGACCGGCCTGGCCGCAGGGCTGGCACAGGCTCACACGCTGCCCAACGTGTCCGACGTGCGCGTGCTGGGCGCCATCGGTGTCCTCGAGCTGGACCGGCCGGTGGATCTGCGGGTCGCCACCCCGGCCGCCATCGAACTCGGCGTCTGGCTGCGGCCGTTTCGAAACCTGATCTACGTGATGCCGCCCTACATCTGCACCGACGCCGAGATCGATCAGATCACCTCGGCGATGGTCGGCGTGGCGCGTGCACTAACCTGAACGGTGTTCAATTGTCGGCCCACCGACGTGTTCAATTGTCGGCCCCATCGCCGGAGGAGCATCGTTGACCCGCGTGGAATTGTCACCGCTGGCCTGGCTGGACGACGTCGCGGTCAAGCGGCGCGAAGCCGGGCTGCGCCGGTCGCTGCGGGCCCGCCCCCCGGTCGGGGCGGATCTGGACCTGGCCTCCAACGACTATCTGGGGCTTTCGCAGCACCCGCGTGTGCTCGAGGGCGGCATCGAGGCGCTGCGGACCTGGGGCGCGGGTTCCACCGGGTCGCGTCTGGTCACCGGTAACACCGAACTCCACGAAGAGTTCGAGGCCGCGCTGGCCGCGTTCGTCGGCGCCGAATCGGCGCTGGTGTTCTCCTCGGGCTATACGGCCAATCTCGGTGCCGTGGTCGCGCTGTCGGGTCCGGGGTCGCTGCTGGTCTCGGATGCTTTTACCCACGCCTCGCTGGTCGATGCGTGCCGGCTCTCGCGCGCCCGGGTGGTCGTCACGCCGCACTCCGACGTCGACGCGGTGGAGGCCGCGCTGGCCGGCCGCGCCGAGCAGCGGGCCGTCGTGGTGACCGATTCGGTCTTCTCCGCCGACGGCGATCTGGCTCCGCTGCGCGAACTGCACGCTGTGTGCCGCCGGCACGGCGCGCTGCTGATCGTCGACGAGGCGCACGGTCTGGGGGTGCGTGGTAGCGGCGGCCGGGGCCTGCTCGACGAGGTCGGGCTGGCCGGAGCCCCCGACGTGGTGATGACCGCGACCCTGTCCAAGGGGCTGGGTAGCCAGGGTGGCGCGGTGCTGGGTCCGGCGGCGGTGCGCGACCATCTGATCGACGCGGCGCGCCCGTTCATCTTCGACACCGGCCTGGCACCGGCGGCGGTCGGCTCGGCCGGCGCCGCCCTGCAGGTGCTGATCGACGAGCCGTGGCGGGCGCAGCGGGTGCTCGACCGTGCCGCCGAGCTGGCCGCGATGTGCGATGTCGCCGAGGTCCCGGCCTCGGCGGTGGTGTCGGTGATCCTCGGCGAGCCGGAGGTCGCGCTGGCGGCCGCCGCCGGATGTCTGGAGCGCGGGGTTCGGGTCGGCTGCTTCCGGCCACCCACCGTTCCGGCCGGCACGTCGCGGCTGCGGCTCACCGCGCGGGCCTCGCTGTCCGACGACGAGATGACGCTGGCCCGCGAGGTGCTGAGCGATGTGCTCTCACCCGGATGAGCGTCCTCGTCATCACCGGTACCGACACCGGGGTCGGTAAGACGGTCGTCACCGCGGCACTGGCCTGCCACGCCCGGCTCGCCGGCATCGACGTCGCGGTGTGCAAGCCGGTGCAGACCGGCACCCGGGACGGTGACGACGACCTCGCCGAGGTGGCCCGACTGTCCGGCGTGGCCGCGCTGTATCCGCTGGCCCGGTTTCCCGAGCCGCTGGCACCGCGGGCGGCCGCCGAGCGGATCGGGTCGGCGCTACCCGGCATGTCCGACATCGGAGACCTGATCACGTCCGCTGACCGGCCCGGTCGGCTCACCCTCGTGGAGGGGGCCGGGGGACTGCTGGTGGAGATCGGCGCCGAGGCGGCGACGTTGCGCGATCTGGCCGGCCTGTTCGGTGCGCCGGTGCTCACCGTCGTCGCGCCCGGCCTGGGCACCCTCAACCACACCGCGCTGACCCTCGAGGCGCTGGCCGCCGCGCAGGTCCCGTCGTCGGGGTTGGTGATCGGATCGTGGCCGGCCGACCCCGGGCCGGCCGAGGTCGACAACCGGGACGCGCTGGCCCGGCTGGCCCCGGTACGTGGCGCGCTGCCCGCCGGAATCGCAGCCCTGGGCACCACCGATTTCGAGCGGATCAGTACCCAGGCCTTCGACCGGGCGTGGGTCGAAAGCCTGCTCTAGATGGTGCATTCGGTCGAGTTGCTGTTCGATCCCGCCACCGAGGCCGCGGTGCGCGAACTCTGGCACGCGTTGGCCGACGCCGGCATCCGCAGCCTCGCCGGGCACACCTCTCCGAGTAACCGGCCGCACGTCACCCTCACCGTCGCCGACGCGCTGGGTGACGGTGTGCACGCTTCGCTGAGCGGGGTGCTCGACCGGCTGCCGCTGTCCTGCGTCGTCGGGGCGCCCACCCTGTTCGGGGGTGGCCGCACCATCACCCTGGTCCGGATGATGGTGCCGTCTGCCGGGCTGCTGGATCTGCAGGCCCACGTGCACCGCAGCTGCCTGCCGCACATGGCGAACGGGCCGTTGCCGCACGCGGCCCCGGGCAAGTGGACCCCGCACGTCACGCTGGCGCGTCGCGTCCCGCCCGAGGAGCTGGCCACCGCACTGGCCCGGCGCGGGATGTTCCGCGACATCCCCGCCACCGCCGTCGGCCTACGGCACTGGGACGGTGACAACCGTGTCGAGCACCTGATCTCGCCCTGATCGGGTGCTAGACGTCGGCCCCGGTGTGCGCGGCGATGCCGTCGACCAGCAGCCGCAGGCCGAACTGGAAACGGGCGCTGAGGTTCTCGGTCCACACCGGCTGTGCCACCGCGGCGCCGGCGGCGTCCCACTGCATCCGCGACTGTTCGTCGACGGTGCAGCCCAGCACGTAGTAGACCACCGTGCGGGCCGTCGACTCCGCACTGTCGGGCGGCACACCGGCATCGAGGGCCGCGCCGCCGAGGGTGTCGAGCAGTTCCCGCATCGCCACGGACTGCCCGGCGGCGAAACTCGCCGAGACCAATTCGGCACCGTCGGTGTGCGAGAGCAGCGCTTCGCGCAGTCGCCCGCAGGTGCCGACGATCCGGGAGCGCCAGTCGCCGGGCGTGTCGGCCACCGGCTCCAGGATCTTGTCGGCCACGGCGCCGAGCAACTCCTGCTTGTTCGCGAAATGCCAGTACAGCGCCCCCGGGGACACTTCGAGCTCCCGAGCGAGCCGGCGCATCGACAGGTCGGCGATGCCGTAGTCGTCGAGCAGTGCGGTCGCCGTGTCGACCACGTCGCGTTTGTGGAGCTGCACGCCAGTACCCTAACCTGAACGGTGTTCAATTGTCGGTTCCACCGACGTGTTCAATTGTCGGCTCGGCCGGCGTTCTCGATCAGTAGGAGGCGAGTCGGTGAGCGACATTCTGGAGGTAGCGCGCGAGCAGGTGCTGGAGCGGGGTGTGGGCCTCGATCAGGAGCAGACCCTGCAGGTGCTGCAGCTTCCGGACGACCAGCTCGACGAGTTGCTCGCACTGGCCCACGACGTCCGGATGGCCTGGTGTGGTCCCGATGTCGAGGTCGAGGGCATCATCAGCCTCAAGACCGGCGGCTGCCCCGAGGACTGCCATTTCTGTTCGCAGTCAGGGCTTTTCACTTCGCCGGTGCGCAGTGCGTGGCTGGACGTCCCGAGTCTGGTGGAAGCCGCGAAGCAGACTGCCAAGACCGGTGCCACCGAGTTCTGCATCGTCGCCGCGGTGCGCGGGCCCGACGAGCGGCTGATGGCTCAGGTCGCGGCGGGCATCGAGGCCATCCGCAACGAGGTCGACATCCACATCGCCTGCTCGTTGGGCATGCTGACCGCCGATCAGGTCGAGCAGCTCTCCGCGATGGGGGTGCACCGCTACAACCACAATCTCGAGACGGCTCGTTCGTTCTTCACCAACGTGGTCACCACTCACAGCTGGGAAGAGCGCTGGGGCACTTTGCAGATGGTCCGTGAAGCCGGCATGGAGGTCTGCTGCGGCGGGATCCTCGGCATGGGGGAGACGCTCGAGCAGCGCGCGGAATTCGCCGCCAATCTCGCCGAGCTCGACCCCCACGAGGTTCCGCTGAACTTCCTGAACCCGCGCCCGGGGACGCCGTTCAGCGATCTCGAGGTGCTGCCCGCGGCCGATGCGCTCCGCGCGGTCGCGGCGTTCCGGTTGGCGCTGCCGCGCACGATGCTGCGCTTCGCCGGCGGGCGGGAGATCACCCTGGGCGACCTCGGCGCCAAGAAGGGAATCCTGGGCGGCATCAACGCCGTCATCGTCGGCAACTACCTGACCACGCTGGGCCGGCCGGCCGAGTCCGACCTGGAATTGCTCGAGGATCTGCAGATGCCGATCAAGGCCCTCAACGCCACACTGTGATGGTCGCCGACCTTCCCGCCCCGGTCGGCGCGGGTGTGTTCAACGTCTACACCGGCGCCCCGGCAGGGAGTGTGGTCCCGACGGCCGCGCAGCTGGGTCTGGAGCCGCCGCGCTTCTGCGCCGAGTGTGGTCGGCGGATGGTGGTTCAGGTACGCCCGGACGGCTGGTGGGCGAAGTGTTCGCGGCACGGGACGGTGGACAGCAAGGACCTGGAGGTCGAGCGATGAGCCTCTCGGGCGAAGAGCAGAACACCCCGATGAGCCTCTCGGGCGAAGAGCAGAACACCCCGATGAGCCTCTCGGGCGAAGAGCAGAACACCCTCCCGCCGGGCAAGCCCGGGCAATCGGCGCTGCGCGCGGCCTGGACGGTGGTCGTCGGATTCGCGGCGGCCGGAGTGCCGGTCGGGGTGTTGTGGGCATGGCTGGCCCCCGGTATCCGCGGGGTCGTCGCGCTGACCGACGACGGAGACCGGGTTCAGGCTTACCTGGGTAACGCCTCGGAGCACTGGTTCACCGCGGCGGCGCTCGTCGTCGGGATGCTCTCGGTGCCGGCGGTCGTCGGCACGGTGCTGGTCTGGCAGTGGCGTCCGCATCGCGGGCCCGTACAGGCCGTCGCGGTGGCGCTGGGTGCCGTGGCGGCATCGGCGGTGACGGTGGGCGTGGGAGCGCTGGTGGCGCACTGGCGTTACGGCAGCGTCGACGTGGCCGGCGCTCCGGTGTCGCCGGACAATCGGGTGCACTACGTGGTCGAGGCGCCGTCGGTGTTCTTCGGGCATTCGCCGTTGCTGTTGGCGGTGACGGTGCTGCTTCCCGCCGCGGTGGCAGCGACGGTGTACCTGCTGTGCGTGCTGACCACTCCGCGAGACGACCTCGGCGGCTGGCCGCCGATCGACTACCCGCTGCGGGCTACAGATCGAAGCGCGACAGCGGTGTCCGTTCCACCCGCCGGCCCGTCATCACCTTGGCTGTGATCTTGCCCAGGGTGATCATTCCGCGGTAGGTCGACGGGTTGAGCAGGGTCGGCCATTTGGTCCGCTTGATGTGGGTGCGCAGCGGTTGGCCGGCGAAGCGTTCCCGCAGCCAGCGCAGCGTCATCGGAGCCGACATCGGATGCAGCAGCAGGTGTTCGCTGAGCAGGTCGCGGTGGTAGGTGACCGGGGCGCCGCCGCGGGTGTAGGTGTCGGTCAGTTCGTCGATGTCGTTGACCGAGATGATCCGGTCGTGCACGGCCTGCACGATGAGCACCGGGACCTTGGGAGCGGACGTGCCCAGCTTGATGCTGTCGAAGACGTGCTGCACCTCGGGGGTCAGCAGGATCTCCTCGAGCGGGCGGTCGATCATGTGGGCCATGTCCTTGCCGGCCATCGACACCATCGCGTGGGCGGTCGTCATCCGCTGGATCCGGGTGAGCATGGCCTTGCCCTCTTCGGTGGCGTGCTCGTTGATGATGCGGTCCAGATCGGGGTAGATGTGGCTGAGCGCGGCGACGACCAGCGCGGGCAGGCCGGCGTAGATGCTGCCGTTGAGCCGGCGGAACGTGTGTCCGAGATCACCCACCGGGGAGCCGAGGACGGCGCCGACGACGTTGAGTTCGGGTGCATAGCCGTCCTGCACCTCGGCGGCCCAGGCTGAGGCCAGTCCGCCGCCGGAGTAACCCCACAGGCCGACCGGAGCGTCCTGAGCGAGGTCGAACGGTTCGTGGCTGATGGCTGCCCGGACGCCGTCGAGGATGTGGTAGCCGGGCTCGTACGGGGCGCCCCACATGCCGGTCGAGCCTTCGTGGTCGGGCACCGAGACTGCCCAGCCCTCCGCCAGCGCCGCGGCGACGAGGAGGAATTCGAACTGGGCGACTGCGCCGACGGCCCGTGCGCCGCGCCGTAGTGCGTAGGAGGGGAAGCAGCGTGCCGCGACCGCGTCGATGGCGCACTGGTAGGACACGATGGGCAGTGGTCCCGAGGCGGCCCGTTCGGTCGGGATCACCACGGTCGTCACCCCGGCCTGCGGCTCACCTTCGAAGTCGGCGGTCCGGTAGAGCAGCTGGGTGGCGGTGAATTTCTGCGGGATGAAGCCGAGGAAGGCCAGCTCCACGTCGCGGGAACGCAGCACGGTGCCTGGTCGGGCGTGTTCGAAGCCGGCCGGTGGCCGGTAGAAGGGGTCCTTGTCGGGGACGATCGGCGATGTGCCGGGCCGCAGCGGCTCATGGGGCGCCTGGCCGATCCACTCGGCGCCGGTAGATCGCGCCACGCTGCCCATGTCCATCCCACCGACGGTACTTAAGGGGTCTTTAAGAATCCAGTCGACTCACCCCGGCGGGCGGAGCGCGGCGAACTCGTCGGTGACCCGGTAGCGGCGGTCGGCGAACCGGTAGAGCGCTGCCGGGCGGCCACCGCTGCGCCCGGAGCGGGCGGTGGTCCCGGTCCTGGTGATGACCTGTCGGCGTTCGAGTACGCGCTGCAGGTTGGTGGCGTCGACGGGGTGTCCCAGCGCGGCGCTGTAGATGTCGCGCAGTGTGGAGATCACGAATTCGCCGGGCGCCAAGCCGAATCCGATGTTCGTATAGGACAGCTTCGCGACCAGGCGGGTGCGGGCGTGTTCGACCATCGGACCGTGGTCGAAGGCCATCGACGGCAGGTCGCTGACCGCGTGCCAGCGGGTGTCGGGTGGGAGTTCGGGGGTGGCGGGGGAGGGCACCAGGCCCAGGAACGTCGAGGCGATCGTGCGGGGTCCGGGTAGGCGGGCCGGATCGGAGAACACAGCAAGTTGTTCGAGGTGGGCCAGCTCGCGTAGGTCCACCTTTTCGGCCAGTTGTCGGCGGACCGAACTCGTCAGGTCCTCGTCAGCGCCCAGCCGGCCGCCGGGGAGCGACCACTTTCCTCGTTCCGGATCGAGTGCACGCTGCCACAACAGCACGTGAAGTGCGGGTTTCGCGTCGGTGTCGGGTGTGGGTGGCAGGCGAACCTGGAACACCACGGCGAGCACCTCGTGTTCGGTGCTAGTATGGGCCATGTTTTCGATTGTAAGTCGAAAACTTGGACGGAGTGAATGGAGGCGGATATGACGGTCCTGGACCAGATCCCCGCTAACGACCTGACCGCCCGGATCGTCGACGGTCCCGGCGGCTATACCGGTGTCGACGGTGATGAACAGTGGGCGGCGGAGGTCCGCCGGCTCGCCGAACTCCGCGGCGCCACGCTGCTGGCGCACAACTATCAGCTTCCGGCCATCCAGGACGTCGCCGACCACGTCGGGGATTCGCTGGCACTCTCGCGCATCGCTGCCGAGGCCCCCGAGGAGACGATCGTCTTCTGCGGCGTGCACTTCATGGCCGAGACCGCCAAGATCCTGTCGCCGGCCAAGACGGTCCTGATCCCCGACCAGCGCGCGGGCTGCTCGCTGGCCGACTCGATCACCGCCGAGGAACTGCGCGCCTGGAAGGCCGAACACCCCGGCGCCGTGGTGGTGTCCTACGTGAACACCACCGCCGCGGTGAAGGCCGAGACCGACATCTGCTGCACCTCGTCCAACGCCGTCGAGGTGGTCGCGTCGATTCCCGAGGACCGTGAGGTGCTGTTCTGCCCGGACCAGTTCCTGGGCGCCCACGTGCGCCGGGTCACCGGCCGCAAGAACCTGCACGTGTGGGCCGGTGAGTGCCACGTGCACGCCGGCATCAACGGCGACGAACTGGCCGACCAGGCCCGCACCCACCCCGACGCCGAGCTGTTCGTCCATCCCGAGTGCGGGTGCGCGACCTCGGCGCTGTACCTGGCCGGGGAAGGATCGTTTCCCCAGGACCGGGTCAAGATCCTGTCCACCGGCGGCATGCTGGACGCGGCGCGCGACACCGGCGCCCGGCAGGTGCTGGTGGCCACCGAGGTCGGCATGCTGCACCAGCTGCGCCGGGCCGCCCCGGACGTCGACTTCCAGGCGGTCAACGACCGTGCTTCGTGCCGCTACATGAAGATGATCACCCCGGCCGCGCTGCTGCGTTGTCTGGTGGAAGGCGCCGACGAGGTCGACGTCGACCCGGATACCGCAGCGGCCGCCCGGCTCAGCGTGCAGCGCATGATCGAGATTGGGCAGCCCGGCGGCGGCGAATGACTGCATGGCGCGGCTGCGGGGGCGCGCAGACGTGGCGTCAGCGGGCTGATGTCGTCGTCATCGGCACCGGGGTGGCCGGGCTGGCCGCCGCACTGGCCGCCCACCGATGTGGCCGCAAGGTCGTGCTGCTGAGCAAGATCGGTGAGACCGCCACGTTCTACGCGCAGGGCGGCATCGCGGTCGTCCTGCCCGAGAGCTTCTGCGACACCGGCGACTCGGTCGACGCGCACGTCGCGGACACCCTGGCGGCCGGCGCCGGACTGTGCGACCCCGAGGCCGTCGAATCGATCGTGTCCGACGGCTACCGGGCGGTCTCCGAGTTGGTCGGCCGCGGAGCCCATTTCGACGAATCGGTCAAGGGCGGCTGGGCGCTGACCCGCGAGGGGGGACACACCCGGCGGCGCATCATCCACTCCGGTGGGGACGCCACCGGGGCCGAGGTGCAGCGGGCGCTCGACCAGGCCGCGGCCCGCCTGGACATCCGCCGCCACCATGTCGCGGTCGAGCTGGTCGTCGACGACGGCGCCGTGTCCGGGGTGCTGGTGCTCAGCGAGGACGGCCCCGGCGTGGTGCACGCGCCGTCGGTCATCCTGGCCACCGGGGGCCTCGGCCACCTGTACCGCGCGACCACGAACCCCGACGGCTCGACCGGCGACGGTGTCGCACTGGCGATGTGGGCGGGGGCCGCGGTCAGCGACATGGAGTTCATCCAGTTCCACCCCACCATGTTGTTCGACCCGGCCAGCAGTGGCCGACGGCCGCTGATCACCGAGGCGTTGCGCGGCGAAGGCGCGCGACTGGTCGACGCCCGGGGGGAGTCCGTGACCGCCGGTGTGCACCCGATGGGTGACCTCGCCCCGCGCGATGTGGTGGCCGCAGCCATCGAGGCCAGGCTCACCGAGGCCGGTGACGCCTGCGTCTATCTGGACGCCCGCGACGTCGCCGACCTGCCGACCCGCTTCCCGACCGTCACCGCCGCGTGCCTGGCGGCGGGAGTCGACCCGGCCCGCGAACCCATCCCGGTGGTGCCCGGAGCGCACTACAGCTGCGGCGGCGTCGTCACCGATGTGCACGGCCGCACCGACCTGGCCGGGCTCTTCGCCGCCGGAGAGGTGGCGCGCACCGGGATGCACGGGGCCAACCGGCTGGCGTCGAACAGTCTGCTGGAAGGCCTGGTGGTCGGTGGACGCGCCGGTGCGGCGGCCGCCCGGCACGCCACCGACGCC
>NZ_JBSWXU010000058.1:0-29459 GCF_056160785.1 Mycobacterium sp. ABE4_509
GGACCGGACAGCCAGGGCGGGCCGGCAGGACCGCCACCGGGTGGGCCGGGTGAGCACCCGGGCGGGCCGGGCCAGCGACCGGCACCCCCGGCTCCCGAGGGGGTCGATCCCGGCATCTGGAACGACGCGTTCGCGTCCTGCGCCGAGCTCGCACCTCCCCCGCCACCCGGTCATCCCGCGCCGCCGGCGTAGGGATCAGTACACGTCACGCAGGTAGCGTTTTTCGGCGACCAGCCGGCGTTTGTAGTCGCGCGCGGAGTCCTCGCTCATGCCGCCGTGATCACGGATGATCCCGGTCAGCGCGTCGTCGACGTCCCTGGCCATCCGGGTGGCGTCACCGCAGACGTAGAAGTGGGCGCCCTCCTCGAGCCAGCGCCACACGTCCGCGCCGTAGTCGATCATTTTGTGCTGCACATAGATCCGTTGCTTCTGGTCACGGGAGAAGGCCAGGTCGAGCCGGTTGAGCAGGCCGTCGTCGACCATGTCGGCCAGATCCTCGCGATAGTAGAAGTTCTCGGTGCGGTGCTGGTCGCCGAAGAACAGCCAGTTCCGGCCGGTGTGGCCGAGCGCACGGCGTTCCTGAAGGAAGCCGCGGAACGGTGCGATGCCGGTACCGGGGCCGACCATGATCATCGGCGTCTGCGCGTCCTGCGGCGGCCGGAAGTGCGGTGAGCGTTGCAGGAACACCGGCACCGGCGCACAGTCGGCCGAGTCGGCCAGGTAGCCGGATGCGACCCCGGCACGGGGTCCGCCGTCGGCGCCGCGGTAGCGCACCACCGACACGGTGAGCTGGACTTCGTGCGGACTGACCAGCGGACTCGATGAGATCGAATACTGCCGTGGGGTCAACCGCATGAGCACGTCTTCCCACGATTGCGGGTCGGCACGCACGCAGAACTCCCCCACCAGGTCCAAGCCGTTGCGCTGGGCCAGCCACGCGTCGAGTTCGTCGCGGTCGCCGCACAGCCGTTCGAGGGTGGCATCCGGTGCACTGTGCTCGGCGATGAAGCGGACCAGGTTCGGGGTGACCTTGCAGACGTCGAAGTGGGTGCTGACCGCCTCGCGCATGGACACCTCGACCCCGTCGACCTCGACGGCCTCGGATCCCGTCAAACCGGTTGCCCGTAACCAATTCTCGACGACGAAATCGGAATTGGTCGCGAAGACGCCCAGCGAGTCGCCCGCGGCATAGGTCACGTCGTGGGCGCTGATGTCGAACCCGAACTGACGAACCTCCTTGGCCGAGCCGACCGGGGTGAGCCGGGTGTTGCGGCACAGCGGCGCCTCGATCGGATTGGCCCGGGTGAACGGCGCCGGCGTGGACGCAGCCTCGGCTGTGCCGGGTTCGGCCGCCACAGCCGGGGCAGCGTCGGCTGCCTCGGTCGACATCAGCCCGACGACGGAGTCGGCCCACTGGGCCATCTGCTGCTCGTCGTAGGCCTCACAGTCGGTGCGGTCGAGCATGCGCGTCGCCCCCAGATCCGCCAGGCGCGAATCCAGCGACTTGGCGTACCCGCAGAAGTTGTCGTAGGACCGGTCACCGATTCCAAGCACCGTGTACTGCAGACCGGCCAACGACGGCGCATCGGATGAGCTCAGCCGCTCCCAGAAGTCCGCGGCGTTGTCCGGCGGCCCGCCGTCACCGAAGGTGCTGGTCACCACGACCACACGGCCGGCGTCTCCGAGATCGCTCACCGCGACGTCGTCCATCGCCTTCAGGTGGGCACCACCCAGTCGTTCGCCGAGCCGGCCCGCGAATTCCTCGGCATTGCCGGTCTGGGAAGCCCACAACACCAGCGGCCCGGTGCCGTTCGCCGGCTGCTGGTGCGCTTCGCCCGGCCCGGTCCCCAGCCGGGAGTACCGGCCGGCGAGCAGCCCGTCGAACCACAACCGCACCCGGTCGCCGACCGGCGCGCCGTCCGGTAACACCGGAACGCCGGGCAGGCCGTCCTCGACTCCGGCGAGAAACGCGCTCAGATAGAGCTTCTCGTCCTCGGTGAGCTCAGGGGTGTCGGCGCCGGCCGGCAGTGCCGATTCGACCGGCAGCGGCGCCAGCCGCACCGCGCACACCTTGAACTCCGGCTGCAGCGACGTGGGATCGACCGCGTCGTTGGTGACGGCGTTGATCGCCAGCGCCTCGCCCTGTGCGTCGTTCCAGTGGAACGGCACCCAGGTGTTTCCCGGCCGCACCCGATCGGTCACCACTGCGGGCAGCACCGCCCGGCCGCGGCGCGACACGACCTCCACCTGACGTCCGTCCCAGATGCCGAGGGCGGCAGCATCGTCGGGGTGGATCTCGACCGAGGGTGAACTGTTGAGCTTGTTGAGCTTGGCGACCCGGCCGGTCTTGGTCATGGTGTGCCACTGGTGTTGCAGGCGGCCGGTGTTGAGGACCATCGGGAACTCGTCGTCGGGGAGTTCCGCGGCGTCCATGTGCGGACGAGGGTGAAACACCGCCCGCCGGGAGGGGGTGGCGAACGCCAGCCGGGGCCGATGCCCGTCGGGGCCGGTGTGAAGATCCTGCGAAACCCCGTCGTTGACGTATCGCAGCGGGTTGCGGTCGGCGCTGCCCGGCGCGGCGGGCCACTGCACCGGTGTCTCGCGCAGCCGCTCGTAGCTCACCCCGCGCAGATCGTAGCCGGTGGCCGGGTTGTGGAACCGACGGATCTCGTCGAACACCTCTTCGCTGGACTTGTAGTCGAAGGCGTCGCCGAATCCCAGCTGGTGGGCCACCCCGCAGATCAGTTCCCAGTCCGGGCGGGCATCGCCCGGCGCCGGGACCGACTGCTGCAGCAGGGTCAGGTTGCGATCGGAGTTGACCATCACCGCATCGGATTCGGCCCACAGCGCGGCCGGCAACACGATGTCGGCGTACCGGTTGGTGGCGGTGTCGGCGTAGGCGTCCTGGGTGATCACCAGCTCTGCGGCGCTCAGTCCGTCGATCACGACATCGCGGTTCGCGACGCTGGCGACGGGGTTGGTGCAGATGATCCATACCGCCTTGATCCGGCCGTCGGCGAGCTGGCGGAACATCTCGATGGTGCCGGGTCCGACGTCGCTGCGAATGGTGCCGGGTTCCAGATCCCACTGCTGTTCGACGAACGCCCGGTCCGCCGCGGAGAGCACCGCACGCTGACCGGGCAGACCGGGCCCCATGTAGCCCATCTCGCGCCCGCCCATCGCGTTGGGCTGGCCGGTCAGCGACATGGGACCGCTGCCCGCACGGCTGATCGCCCCGGTGGCCAGGTGCAGGTTGCAGATGGCGTTGGTGTTCCAGGTGCCGTGGGTGCTTTGGTTCAGCCCCATCGTCCAGCAGCTCATCCACTCCCCGGCCTCGGCGATCATCTGGGCCGCGGTTCGGATGTCGTCCTCGGCCAGGCCGGTGATCTCGGCGACCCGGTCGGGCGGGTAGTCGGCGAGGAACTGGGGCATCGCCTCCCAGCCCTCGGTGTGTTCGGCGATGAACTCCGAGTCGATGTCCCCGTTGTCCACCAGCAGGTGCAGCAGACCGTTGAGCAGCGCGAGGTCTGTTCCCGGCCGGATCTGCAGGAACAGGTCGGCCTTGTCGGCGGTCGTGGTGCGCCGGGGGTCGACCACGATCAGCTTCGCGCCGGCCTTGAGCCGGTCGATCATGCGCAGGTACAGGATCGGATGGCAGTCGGCCATGTTGGATCCGGTCACGAAGAACAGATCGGTGCAGTCGAAATCGGTGTAGGAGCCGGGCGGGCCGTCGGCGCCCAGCGACTGTTTGAAGCCGGTGCCCGCACTGGCCATGCACAACCGGGAGTTGGACTCGATGTGCAGGGTGCGCAGGTATCCTTTGGCCAATTTGGTGGCCAGATATTGCGCCTCCATGGACATCTGGCCGGATACATACAGCCCCACCGCATCCGGTCCGTGTTCGTCGACGATGGCACGCAGCCGCCGGCCAGCCTCGGCGAGTGCGTCGTCGACCGGGGTGGACACCGGTTCGTCGCCGCGGTCCGGGCGAACCAGTGCGGCAGTCAGCCTGCCGTCGGTGGCCGCCATCATCTCCGCATGCGTGGCACCTTTGGTGCACAGGCGGCCGAAATTGGTGGGGTGCAGCCGATCTCCACTGACCCGGGCGATCACCGGAGAGCCCGTGGCGGGGTCGGTGCGGGTCTCGACCGAGATTCCGCAACCGACCCCGCAGTAGGAGCACGCCGTCCGGGTCAGTGCCGGGGCCTCAGCTGGGGCAGCCATGTTCTCCTAGGTACATCGGGCCGGGGTCACACCCCGACCTGGCCCATACGGGTGCTCTTGCGCAGGTAGAAGAACCAGGTGACACCCAGCAGCACGATGAAGAACCCGACGTAGAACTGCAGGGCGGGCTGGATGTTGCCGAACTGGGACTTCGACCACGCGTAGGCCAGCGGAACGATGAAGCCTCCGAACGCGCCCATCGACGAGATGATGCCCAGCGCGCCGGCCGCCTGGCGCCGCATCAGCACCATGGTCTCGGGCGCTCCGCCGGCGTCTTCACCCTTGATCCGGAAGATCTTCGAGATCATCCGGTAGGTGGATCCGTTGCCGATTCCGGTGGCCACGAACAGGAACATGAACGCGATGAAGAACACCGGCAGGTTCACCGCGTTGACCGACCACAGCGCCGCGGCCGCACCGACGGCCAGCATCACGAAGCTGACCGCGGTGATGCGGGCACCGCCGATGCGATCGGAGAGCTTGCCCCCGAGCGGCCGGGCGATCGAGCCGATCCCGGCGCCCAGGAATGCCCAGGCCAATGCGATGTCACCGCGGTCGAACACGGCCTTGAGCAGGCTGGGGAATGCCGCCGAATAGCCGATGAACGAGCCGAACGTGCCGATGTAGAGAATCGACATGACCCAGGTGTCGGCGTGACGCAGCGACTGCCAGACCGGTTTCACATCGGCCTTGGCCTCGGTGAGGTTGTTCATGAACAGGAAGGCACACACCGCGGCGGCGATGGCGAAGGGCACGTAGAACAACCCGGCCCGGGACAGCGCGACGCCCCCACCGGCGACCACGACCAGCGGGATGATCTTCTGGGCCACTGCGACGCCGATGTTGCCGCCGGCCGCGTTGAGACCCAGTGCCCAGCCCTTTTCGCGTTCCGGATAGAAGAACGAGATGTTGGCCATCGAGGAGGCGAAGTTGCCGCCGCCGAAACCGGCTGTCGCGGCGATGAGCACCAGACCCAGGAAGGGGAACCCGGGCTGGCTCACCGCCCAGGCCATCAGCAGGCAGGGCACCAGCAGCAGCAGCGCCGAGATGACCGTCCAGTTGCGCCCGCCGAACACCGGTATGGCGAAGGTGTACGGGATGCGCAGAAACGCACCGACCCCACTGGGGACGGCGACGAGCATCAATGCCTGAGTGGTGCTCAGCGCCCACCCGGAGGCGGCCGCACTGCCGTCGGCTCCGGCGGTCATCTGCACCACGACGATGCTCCACAGCAACCACACCGAGAAACCGATGTGCTCGGCGAAGATCGAGAAGATCAGGTTGCGTCGGGCGATGGGTTTGCCCGTGCTGTTCCAGAATTCGGGTTCCTCGGGCCGCCAGTCGTCGATCCAGTGCTTGCCCTTGTGGTGCGGATGCGGGGGTGACGACTGCTCGGTCGCCGGATTGGAGGTGACGGTCACGGTGATCTCTCCTGTCATGGGGCCGGATGCTCAGGCGCCGTCGCGGAGCCTCGAGATATGGGCTGACGCTATGAAGGCCGTGTTACCGAACCCGACGACCGGCGTTAAACGACCGAAACAAAGATCTCAACTTCGCCGACCGGCCGATGTCAGCGACGATATTCATCGCCGACCCACCGTGGAAACAACGCCGTAACATTCTGGTCCTAGCTTCGGGCCAAGCCCCTGATTCCGCCCACGTTGCCGAATGAGCCGACTGTAGCGCATCAGACGTTGTGGCACAACGGATTCGGGTGTTAGTCAGCAGCGCCGAGAGCAGCCCCGGCCGACCGCAGATTCATGAGAAGGTGAGCACACACACATGAGCGACGGCAGTACTCCCCGATTCCTGCAGGGCGCATTCGACTTCGCCGGAAACGGCTATGACAAGCCGGCCCCGCTCGACGACACGCTGCGCTACACCGTTCCTGCCGGCGCCACCACCCAGCCGGTCTACTTCCGGGGCGGCAACTCCACCGACGAGATGGTCACCGTCGTGCTCTACCGGGACGGAAAACCCATGCGCTACTTCCCGATCGGCGCAAAAGAGTCCACACACGTGGCGCTGCGGGTGGTCGAGGACCTGCTCGGCGACACAGCACTCGAGCTCTACATCGCCGCGCCGGCCGGCGCCACCGGCACTGTGATCGTCGACCTCGGGCTGGTGGAGTTCTAAATGACGGTCAGCGACACGACGATCTCGGCCAACGGCCACGCCCGCGGCGCCACCAAGACCCGCCTGGTGGTCGTCGGCAACGGGATGGCCGGGATCAGGGCCATCGAGGAGGTCCTGTCCCGGGACGGCGGCGAGAACTTCGCGATCACCGTCTTCGGCGACGAGCCCTACGGCAACTACAACCGCATCCTGTTGTCCAACGTGCTGGCCGGCGCCAACGATCCGGGCGAGATCTATCTCAACGCACTGGACTGGTACACCGACAACGACATCGATCTGCGGGCCGGCGTGCGAGTGGTCCGCATTGACACCTTCGCCCACCTGGTCCACGCCGACGACGGCACCGCGATGCACTACGACAAGCTGATCCTGGCCACCGGCAGCCGCTCCTTCTACCCGCCGATGGACGGCCTGTGGGCCGACAACACGACGCTGGTCGAGGGAGCGTTCGGTTTCCGCTCCCTCGACGACACCTCATCGATGATCGCCACGGCCGCCGACCACACCAAGGCCGTCGTCATCGGTGGCGGCCTGCTCGGCCTGGAAGCCGCGCGTGGCCTGCAGACCCGCGGTCTGACCGTCGACGTCGTCCATGCCGGCCCGACGCTGATGAACGCCCAGCTCGACGATCACGGCGGCGCGATCCTGCGCAAATCGGTGGAGGACCTCGGCATCGGGGTGCACACCGAGAAGCGCACAACCGAAGTGCTGGTCGATGACGGGCGGGTGTCGGGCGTCGTGTTCGCCGACGGCAGCAGACTGGACTGCGACATGCTGGTCATCGCCGCGGGAATCCGACCGAACGTCGGCCTCGCGCAGCGCGCCGGGCTGACGGTGGAACGTGCCGTCGTCACCGACGATCACATGCGCTCGATCGACGACGACGACGTCTACGTCGTCGGCGAGTGCGCCCAGCACCGGGGCCAGGTGTACGGCCTGGTGGCCCCGCTGTGGGAACAGGCCAAGGTACTGGCCGACCATCTGACCGGCCGCGATCTCAGCTCGGCGTATCACGGGTCGCGGGTGGCGACCAAGCTGAAGGTCGCCGGCGTCGACGTCGCAGCGATGGGGATCAAGGCTCCCGAGCACCCCGACGACGAGTTCGTGCAGTACTCCGAGCCCAAGCATGGCGTCTACAAGACGATCGTGATCCGCGACGGCAAACTGGTCGGCGCCACCCTGGTCGGTGACGTCTCCAAGGTGTCCTTCCTGACCCAGGCGTTCGACAGCGGGATGCCGCTGCCCGACGAGCGGGTGGAGCTGATGTTCGACATCGGCACGCCCGACATCGGCACCGGCGTCTCCGAACTCGCCGACGACGCGCAGGTGTGCAACTGCAACGGCGTCTCGAAGGGCGCCCTGGTCGCCTGCGTCCAGGACGGTGAGACCTCGGTGACGGGGGTGATGGCCAAGACCAAAGCCGGCAAGGGCTGCGGGTCGTGCAAGGAGCTCGTCGGGCAGGTCGTCGAGTGGGCCGCCGACGGGGACATGACTGCCGATCCGTCGGAGTCCTGGTACGTGCCGGGTGTGCCGTACGAGAAGTCCGAGCTGATGCAGAAGATTCGCGAGCTCGAGTTGCATTCGGTGTCTTCGGTGTTCGCCGCGCTGGCACCGGACGGCAAGGAGGATGCGGGCTCGAAGATGGCGCTGGCCTCGCTGCTGGAGATGATGTGGGCCGACGAGTACGTCGACGAGCGCGACGCCCGGTTCATCAACGACCGGGTGCACGCCAACATCCAGCGCGACGGCACGTTCTCGGTGGTGCCGCAGATGAAGGGCGGGGTCACCAGCATCGCGCAGCTGCGCAAGATCGCCGATGTGGCCGAGAAGTACGAGATCCCGATGATCAAGCTGACCGGTGGGCAGCGCATCGACCTGCTCGGGGTACGCAAGGAGGATCTGCCCCGGGTGTGGGCGGATCTGGACATGCCGTCGGGGTACGCCTACGGCAAGAGTTTCCGGACCGTCAAGACTTGTGTGGGCACCGACTTCTGCCGCTACGGCCTCGGCGACTCGACCGCCCTGGGCATCGCCATCGAGGAGCGATATCAGGGGCTGGCCAGCCCGGGCAAGATGAAACTGGCCGTGACCGGCTGCCCGCGCAACTGTGCGGAGGCGCTGTGCAAGGATCTCGGCGTCGTCGCTGTCGAGGGCGGCAAGTGGGAGATCTACGTCGGCGGCGCCGCTGGTGCGCACGTCCGGAAGGGCGATCTGCTGGCCACGGTCGACGATCCCGAGGCGGTGATGACGCTGACCGGCCGCTTCCTGCAGTACTACCGAGAGAACGCGAACTGGCTGGAGCGCACGTACAAGTGGGTGCCACGGTTGGGGATCGAGCACATCCGGGCGGTCGTGGTGGACGACGCCGAGGGGATGGCCGCCGGGCTGGACGAGCGGATGCAGAAGTCGATCGACGGGTACCGCGACCCGTGGCTCGACCGCGCCGAGCCGCGTTCCGAAGGCCAGTTCCGGTCGTCGTTGCCCCTGCTGCCCTTGCCCCAGGTGCCGGTGCGGTGAGTCAGGTCGAGGTCGGAAAGCTCGACGAGGTCCCGGTCGGCGAGGGCCGCACCTTCGCCGTGGACGGCGCGCAGATCGCGGTGTTCCGGCTGCGGGACGGCTCGTTGCGCGCCATCGACGCGGTGTGCCCGCACCGGGGCGGGCCGCTGGCCGACGGACTCGCCGACGACCGGGTCGTGGTGTGCCCGTTGCACAATCACACATTCGACTTGTGCACGGGCAGCGAGGCATCGGGTGCCGAGATGTCGGTGCGGGCGTACTCCGTCGAGGCGGTCGACGGCATCATCCGCATCACCCGTTGACGTCGTGCGCCAGCACGGCGCCGCCGAGCCAGCGCCGCACGAAGCGGCGCAGGTCCTCGGGCGAGCGCTGTGGATCGTTCGGGGCGACGAAGAACGACAGCATGATGCGCAGGGTGAATTCGACGAGGTCACGCAGCCCGTCTTCGTCGTAGCCGTAACGAGTCCAGTCGACGTCGAAACGGGTGATCATTCGCATTCCGAACTCCACCGCGAGAGCCGACGCGACCTCGCCGGGTTGGGCTACCGAACTGGGCGCTGACATCAGGATCGCCAGATGGGGGATCCGTGCGACCGCGTCGAGGGTGAACACAACGCCTTCGGTCATCGCCTCGGCGGGATCGTCGATGCCGCGCACATGGTCGGCGAGTTGGTCGAGGAACCCGTCGACGCTGGCGATCGCGGCTGCCCGCATGAGTTCGTCGGCGGTCGGAAAGTAGCGGTACACCGTCTGCCTGATCACGCCGAGCGATTCGGCGACGTCGGCGATGGCGATGGTGGACCCGGTCTCGGCGATCAGATCGACGGCAGCGGCGACGATGCGTCGCGCGGCTTCCTCGTCGGTGGCGGGAGGATCACCTCTCCAACCACGGCGTTTGCGGGCCATCGTGGGCCGACCGTAGCACAGGCGTTGACGCCGGCACGGCCCATAGAGTAATCATACAAACAAAACGCAAACTGTATGATTACCAGGAATGTGAGGATCGGGCGTGACCGAACTGATCGTGCGCAGACTCCGCTTCGCCTTCGCGGCACACGAGGTCCCGTTCCTCTGGAACGAGACCAATCCGGCGTTCTCGGCCATGGCCAACGCGGTGTCGTTCCTGGCGATCGGCTTCGAGAAGATGATCGGCAGCATGATCCCCGAAGCCATGCCGTTTATCTCGGATCCGGCGGTCGCCGAGGAAGCAGATGCGTTCGTCCGACAAGAGGGTCAGCATTCGATGGCCCACCGGCAACACGCCAAAGGTCTCATCAGGGCCTATCCGGGCCTCAAGGAAACGCTGGACAAGGTCGTCGGCGCATTCGACGACATGACCGCCAACACCCCGCTGAAGTACCGCCTGGCGTACACCGCCGACCTGGAAGCGACGTTCACCCCGGTCTTCAAATTGATGCTCGACCACGACGACACGCTGTTCGCACCCGGTGACGACCGGGTGGCATCACTGTTTCTGTGGCACTTCGTCGAAGAGGTCGAGCACCGCAGTTCCGCGCTGGTCATCTACGACGCTGTCGTCGACGATCCCTGGTATCGCATGCGGGTCGCCCCGTCGATCTTCAAGCACGTGATGGGCATCATCCGGATGGCGTCCGAGGACTTCAACAAGCACGTCCCGCTGGCCGACCGCAAGGTCGACGCGATGTCGACGTTCCGCATTCACCGCCGTAAGAAGGCTCTCCTGCAACGATTTCCGCTTGTCTACGCGCCCGACGACGGTCCGTTCGGCAACGCGTTCAGCCATCTGCCGCTGCGCGAGCAGCTCGTGGCGCTCAACGGAGTCGTGCGCAGCCAGATCCCCGGACACAACCCGGCGAACGAGCGATTGCCGGCACTGGCGCAGCAATGGTTCGACCGCTATGACTCCGGCTACGACGTGACACAGTGGTACACCGCCGACGGCAACGACAGGAACGAGGCAGCCCGTGTCTGATCTGTGCACGCCGACTTTCGCTGACCTGGCCGCGCGCCTGGGCTTCTCCTGCGACACCGCCGGCGGTCTGATCGAGCTGCGCAGCCCGTTGGCACTGGAGAACTGGACGCTTCCGATGCTGGAGCTGACCGTGATCGCCGGAGCGGTCCTGACTCTGGCCTATGCGGTGATGCGGCAGCGCCGCCACCACGACCCAACCAACCTCGTGCTGTGGTTCGGGGCTATTGCCTACCTGCTCATCATCGAACCGCCGCTGTACTTTCCGGGGGCGTTCGGGATCTCCGACTACGTCGACACGATGTTTGCGCACAACGTGTTCACGGTCGACTTCCTGTGGGGCCGGCTGCCGCTCTACATCGTGGCGATCTATCCGATGATGGCGACGGTGGCGTTCGAGATCGTCCGCGGCCTGGGAGTGTTCCGCCGCTACGGAACACTGGTCGGCGCGGTCTGCGTCGGCTTCGTCCACCACGCCTTCTACGAGATCTTCGATCATCTCGGGCCGCAGTTGCGCTGGTGGGAGTGGACGCTGGACCATCCGATGAACCAACCGTTCTTCGCGTCGGTTCCACTGCCCAGTGTGGTGGTGTTCGCCGCGCTGTGGCCGATGTCGCTGGCACTGTGCGTGCAGTTCTTCGTCGGGAGGCACGTCGACGAAGGCCGGGTCTTCTCCGGACTACAGATATTCGGACGTACCGTCGTGGTCGGTGTGCTGGCCTCCATCGGCACAGCGGTGCTGCCGTTGCCGGCGACGGCGGCCGGCGCCGTATCGGGCAGCACCACCGTCGGTGGCGTCGTCTACGCAGCGGAATTGGTCGTCATCGCGGCCATCGCGGCGCCCGTCCTGTACCTCCAGTGGCGACGGCAACGCGGTGTGACACCGACGGCCATGACGAGCGCCAACCGATTCGTCATCGGTTATGCCGCGGTGTATCTCGCGGTGATGACCGTTCTGTGGATCGCAGCCCTGCCCGCGTACCTGGCCTCGACCGACGGTGTCACCGCAGCGGGCGACCCGATAGGCAGCCTCTGGTACACCCTGTTGTGCTTCGTGATCGCGGCGGCCTGTATCGCAGCGGTATCGACCGCCAGTCTGCGCACGGCGACCGCGACGAATGAGGGTGACCGCCTCACGGCGTGAGCGCATCACAACCCCGCCGCGTCGGTGATCGTGCCGGTGCCACTGCCGTCGCCGATCGTGGCTCCCGTCGGGCTCGACAGCATCACCAGGAAGCTCTCGGCGCCCTCGATGTCGTTGTCACCGAGCACCCGCACGCTGATGGTCTTGCTGGTCTCGCCCGGGGCGAAGGTCAGCGTCCCCGAGGACACGACGTAGTCGCTACCGGCGGTGGCCGTCCCGTCCGAGGTCGTGTAGGCCACCGTCACGGTCTGGTTCGACGGCTCGGCCAGCGTCACCACGAAGTTCGCCAGCACCCCGGAACCCTCGGCGTCGAAGTCGAACTGCAGCGACTCCAGGTAGGCGAGCTTGTCGTCGTTGACGGTGTTCCAGTCGTCGGCCAGGATGCCGCCGGTGTCACCGGAATTGGGATTCCAGGACCAGAATGTCCAGGACATGTCCTCGGTGTCCGCAGCGATGTCGATGGTGCCGTCGTTGTCGAAGTCACCCGACAGATACGACGTGATCGCCTCGTACCAGACGACGTCCTTGGGGTCGGTGAGCCTGGTCCCGAACTCGCCCAGATAGATCGGGGCGATGTCCTGCTCGTAGATGTAGCCCCACATCTGCTCGAACTTGTCGGGCAGCGCCGCACCGAAGTCATTGCCCTGGAACCACGGCTGGTTGTAGACCGAGTTCGGATAGTCGTGCGGGGAGTAGACCACCCGGCCGGGCACGTCGAGCACGATCGGCCGGTCGGCCACCCCCATCAGGTTGCCGCCCCACCAATAGTTTTCGCCCTGGTAGCTGCCCACGCCCTCGACGAAGATCAGCCAGTTGGGGTTGACCTCCAGCACCGCGTTGCCGGCCCGTTCGGCCGCCGCCGCCCAGTCGTTGGCTCCCCCGCCGCCCCAGGTCCCGTTGTGCGGTTCGTTGTGCAGGTCGGCGCCGATCACGGTGGGATTGTCGGCGTAGCGCTGCGCCAGGAACTGCCAGTCGGCGATCCATTGCTCCTCGGTGTATTCACTGTCGTACCAGAGGCCGTTCTCGCTGGTCCCGGCTCCGGCGCTGCTGCGGTGGTGGTCGAGGATGACGCGCAGGCCGACTTCGTCGGCGTAGCGGATGATCTCGTCCATCACCTCGATCGGCTCGAGTCCGGCCAGCTCGGGGTTCTTGGAGTAGTCGATCCCCGACGGCATGGAGGTGGTGTGCAGCATCTCACTGGAGTACGGCAACCTGATGGTGTTGAACTCCAGCTCGACCATCTGGTCCATCATGTCCTGGTAGTTGCGTGTCCACAGCCCGTGCGGTGCGTAGATGTCGCTTTCCATCCCGAACCAGTTCACCCCGGCGATCTGCACCGGGTTGCCCGCCGAGTCGAGGATCTGGTTGCCCTCGGTGTGCAGCCAGCCCGGGGCCACCTGCCCGCTGCCCGGTGCGCCCTCGACCACCGACACATCGGAGATACTCAGCATCAGGTTGGCCGGGTTGATCACGTCGTCGTTGACGATGGTTCCGACCGCGCTGCCGTCGGCGATCGTCGCCCCCGTCGGATTCGACAATGTCAGGGTCAGCGTCTCGTCGGTCTCGGCGGTGCCGTCACCGAAGATGTCGACGGTGATCTGCCGGGTGAGAACGCCCGGGGCGAACGTGATCGTGCCCGAGCTCACCGCATAGTCGACTCCGGCGGTGGCGGTCCCGTTCGAGGTCGCGTAGCCGATCGACACCGCTTCCTCGGCCGCCTCGTCCAGCGTGACCACGAAGGTCATCTGCGTTGTTCCGCTGTCGGATTCGGTCACCGACGCATCGGCCACCGACACCGTCGGCAGGGTGGGGGCGGGCCCGCCGGCCGGTGAGCCGTTGACCACGAAACCGCTCACCGCCGACGATCCCCCACCCGGGGCGGCCTGGAAACCGAACTGCACACTCTGCCCGGCGGCCACCTCGGCATTCCACGACGCGTTACGCACCACGTAGCGGTCACCGACGTGACTGACGATCTCGGCGTTCCAGATGTTGCCGATCTGCGCCGGAGTGTCGAATTGCACCGTCCAACCGTCGAACTCCGAGCCGGCGGTCACCTCCACATCGGCGACGAATCCCGACCCCCAGTCATCACGGACCAGATAGTCCACCGACGACGCCCCCGGCGTCGGGGTCGGATCGGGATCCGCGACATCGTCGTTGACGATGGTCCCGACCGCACTGCCGTCGGCGATGGTGAGACCCGACGGATTCGACAACGTCACCGTGAACGTCTCGTCACCTTCGACCGCGGTATCCCCGGCGACCACCACGTGCACCAGCTGCGAGGTCACCCCGGGCGCGAAGGTGAGCACCCCTGAACCGGCGGTGTAGTCCACTCCGGCGGTGGCGGTCCCGTTCGAGGTCGCGTAGCCGATCGACACCGCTTCCTCGGCCGCTTCGTCCAGTGTCACCACGAACATCGCGTGGGTCTGACCGTCGTCTCCCTCGGAGACCGACGCGTCGGCGATCGACACCGTCGGCAGGGTGGGGGCGGGCCCGCCGGCCGGTGAGCCGTTGACCACGAAACCGCTCACCGCCGACGATCCCCCACCCGGGGCGGCCTGGAAACCGAACTGCACACTCTGCCCGGCGGCCACCTCGGCATTCCACGACGCGTTACGCACCACGTAGCGGTCACCGACGTGACTGACGATCTCGGCGTTCCAGATGTTGCCGATCTGCGCCGGAGTGTCGAATTGCACCGTCCAGCCGTCGAACTCCGAGCCGGCGGTCACCTCCACATCGGCGACGAATCCCGACCCCCAGTCATCACGGACCAGATAGTCCACCGACGACGCCCCCGGCGTCGGGGTCGGATCGGGATCCGGTCCCGGATCGGGGTCCGGGGCCGCATCGTCGTCGGCGATGGTGCCGATGCCCGTTGCGTCACCGATCGTCAGACCCGACGGATTCGACAGCGTCACCGTGAACGTCTCGTCACCTTCGACCGCGGTGTCCCCGATGACGTCGACGTGCACCAGCTGCGAGGTCACCCCGGGGGTGAACGTGACGGTGCCCGCGGTGGCGGTGTAGTCGACACCGGCGACGGCGGTGCCGTCGGCGGTGGCGTATTCGACGGTCACCGTCTCGGTGGAGGCCTTGTCCAGCGACACCGTGAACATGAAATGGCTGTGCTCGCCGTCGCCCTCGCTGACCGTCAGGTCGGAGACGGACACCGCCGGAGGTGTCGCAGGGGTCTGGTCGACGTCGTCGTTGACGATGGTGCCTGTTGCCGTGCCGTCGGCGATCGTGGCGTTGACCGGGGCGGACAGGTTGAGCGTGAGCTGTTCGTCGAGCTCGACCATGGTGTCGCCGGTGACCGTCACCGCAACGGTCTTGGTGGTCTCGCCCGGGGCGAAGGTCAGCGTGCCCACCGTGGGGAGGTAATCCGACCCGGCCGCGGTGGCGGTGCCGTTGGCGGTCGTGTACCCGACCGTGACCGCCTCGCTGCTCTGCTCGGAGAGCGTCACGATGAAGGTCAGCGGGGAGGTTCCGGCATCGCCCTCGGCCACGCTGGCATCGCTGACCGACAGACTGGGCGACGGGCCGGGCGCCGGCGCCGGCGGCGCGGCGTTGAAGATCAGCGTCTGCCACTTCGTGCGGGCGCCGTCGTCGAGGGCGACGATGTTACTCATCTGCAGCTCACCGAGCTCGACATCGGTCAGCGTGTAGCTCTGGTTGTTGTCGACGATCGCGATGCGGGTGGAGCCCCCGACCTCGTCGACGGCGAACTCGTGCGCCTTGAACCAGCCGAAGTCCAGTTCGTCGGTGGCCGGATCGAAGTCGAGCGCGGTGTGGGTGCCGTACTGCCAGGAGATCTCGGTCGTGGTACCGGTCTCACCGGTGGGCCGGGTCCCGTTGCCCGCAGCGGTGGGCCAGGTGTCGGTGCCCGCGATGGGCACCCCCTGGGGCAGCACCTGCGAGTCGGGCACCGCGCCGATGCCCAGTTGCAGATGCAGCCGATCCTCACGGACCTGCGCACTGTGGAAGACGAAGTTGGTGGCGTCCAGATCGCCGGTGCTGACGCCCTGAAGGATCAGCGCCTGACCCGTTCCGGCGTTGGAGATCACCACACCCTCGGGACTGTCGGCCATGTAGAGCTGCTCGCGGGTGCCGAAGTAGCGGAAGTCCACGACGTCGGTGGCGGCGTCGAAGGTCACCCGATCGATCTGCCCGACCTCGTGAGAACGTGCGTAGACCGTGTTGGGCGCAGCGGTTACGCCCTGTTCCCAGGCCAGCGCGCCGGAGAGGTCCTGGCGCAGATGGTCGTTGACGACCGGGGTGAAGCTGTCCACTGTGAGCTGGCCCAGCGAGACCCCTTGGACCACGGCGGTGTCACCGGACCACGGATTGCGGAATCCCACCCCCTCGACAGTGTCGACCACGATGAAGTTGTGCACCGAGACGTCGCCGAGGTCGAGCTTGTCCCTGCTGGGATCGAACCCGACGATGTCGGGTCCCGAAGTACTGACCTGGAACACCGAACCACCAGCGGTCGAGGCGTTTTGGGTGGTCGCGTGCGCGGTGCCCGCCGGCGCCGCGGACGCCTGGCCGGCGTAGTCGGTCTCGCCCGCGCCGGCACCCGGCGCGACGGTGACCGTGACCGGAACCTGTGTGCTGCCGGCAGCTGCCGAGATCAGCCGGAAACCGGTGTCACGAGCCTGAACGACGAAGGAATCGGTGCCGCCGGTGGCCGACAACGCGGCGTCCGGGGTGTAGACGAAGCCGCCGTGGCCGTCGAGGGTCACGGTCCCGTGGCTGGGCCCGTCGGTCACGGTGTAGGCGAGCGGGTCTCCCTCGGGATCGACGACGCCGAGTGAACCCGACAGCGGCCCGGGGGCCGCCTGGGCGGTGAGCACCGGAACGGCGGTGGGCCCGTGGTTGTCGAACAGCCGATCCATCTCACGACGTATCGCACCGAACACCGCCGTCACGAATTCGAACGAGGGCAACGGGATTCCGTTGCCGCCGGCCGACGGCCCGATCCCGAGCAGGCCGAGGAACTTCGACACGATTGCCGGCACGTCCGCTGCCGCCGGCGCTGCGGCGGGTGCAGCCGCGGCCACGTCGGCCATGGTGGCGGCGCCGGGGGGTGACGTGTCGGACCCGATCGCGCTCGGGATGGCCGCCTCGTCGCCGGCGTCCGGATCGCCGCCGTCCCCGTCGATGCCGTCCCCGTCGTTGCTGTCCTCGTCGATACCGCCGAGAGACGGGTCGCCGTCACCGCTGCCGACCGACAGAGCGGCTGATTCGGCCGCCGGCTCTTCCGGCGGCGCCGACTCGATCAGTATTTCGGCGTCGGTGCCGCCGCCGTCGTAGTCGTTGTCGCGCGCCGCGGGTTCGGCATCGGCGGCCCCGGAGCCGTCGTCATCGGTACCGGCCTGCGCTGCCGAGGACTCGTCCCCAACGGGCGGCGTCAGCGTGTCCGACTCGTCGTCGAGCCCCTCCTCGGCCGGTTCCACACCGTCCCCCTCCCCGAGGGCGGGCTCCCCGTCACCGAGATCGCCGTCCCCGGCCAGATCGCCGACGTCGATCGAGTCGCCGCCGTCGGTGTCGCCGCCGTCGGTGTCCCCGCCGTCGGTGTCGCCGCCCTCGGGATCGGAGCCGTGGGACACCTCGTCGCCACTCCCGGAGGATTCGGCACCCGGAGCGGCCGACGAAGCCTCTGACCCATCGCGCTCGCCGGTCGCCGCGGCCGAACTCGTGGCCCCCGCGCCGTCGGCGCTGGACCCACCGGAACTGCTCTCCTCGCCGGGGTCCGCGGCTGCCACGGCTGGGCCGGCCAACCCGACCCCCAGTGCCACAGCTAATGCACCTACACGTCCAACAAATCGTCCATAGCCCATCAGCAACGCACTCCCGTTCTTGTCCTGAGCCCTAATTGTCATCACTCGGGCTGTTGTCGATCAGATCGAAAAACAATTTCGTCTACTGCACAACGCATCGGCCGCGAACCCTTGACGCACCGTCGAGAGCCAGATTTCACACCGGCCCGGCACGTCCTGAAAACGCATAGACCTACTATGAAAGCTAACTCGACGGGAATCACGTGAGAGATGTCTGTGCAGTTGAATAGCCTGATAGTACGGCCGCATGCGAACTGAGGCAAACGTTTTCAACAGCTTTTTCCGGTTCGGCGATGTAGTCCCGCGACTACCGTGACGGGCCGCCTGTACACACCCTGAACAAATTCGGAGCAGCTGTAAAAACGAAATACACGACTACGGTGACAATCGATCCCGACGCTCACCGACGCGACATCCGGACCTGCCTGAGATCTCTCTTGGCAAACTACATATTGCTGTCGCGACGATGACAGATCGCTTTCAGCAACCCCGAAATGCAGCCGGCCGACCGGGGCCGGACAGCCCCGAAAGAAGGGACCGAGGTCACTAGGCCGGGGGCCGGCCAGGGCGCACCATGAAGGCATGACACGCATCCCACTGGTCGGTTCCACCCCGGTCTCCACCCTCACCGGTGACCCCGTCGCCCGGGTGGCCGCCGACGCCACTGTTGCAGAGGCCGCCCGCGAACTCGTCTCCCGCGATGTGGGCGTGGTCATCGTCGGCGACGACGACAAGCCCGCCGCGGTGCTGAGCGAACGCGACGTCGTCCGACTGGTCGCCGCCGGCAAGGACCCCGCCGCGGTCGCGGCCACCGAGGTGGCCAGCACCAAACTGATCTGGTCCGGAGCCGACGACACGGTCGACGAGGTGGCCAACCGCATGATGGAGCACTACATCCGCCACATCCTGGTGGAGCAGGACGGCGTGCTCATCGGGGTGGTCTCCGCCCGCGACCTGCTCGGCGCCTACAGCTCGCAGGCCGCCGACGCCTGACGGGTGGCTCGGCGCCGTCCGGGCGATCACCGTGCCGGATGCGATCGGCTCTGCCAAGATCACCGGTGATGCCTCACTCAGCACGCCTGCTCGCCGCAGTCAGTGCGCTGTGCCTGGTGGCCGGCTGCACGCCCGCCCAACTCGACTCTGATTCTCCGGCGGCCGAATCGGAGTCCGCACACGCCGACGCCGTCCTGCGCACCGTGCACGAGGCGATGTCGGAGCTGCACCTCAACGCGGCGATCGTGCGGGTCAGCGTGGACGGTCGCGAGGTGGTCACCGAAGCGGTCGGCGATTCGATGACCGGCGTTCCGGCGACCGAGGCCATGCACTTCCGCAACGGGGCGGTCGCCATCTCCTACGTGGCCACCCTGCTGCTGCTGCTCGCCGAGGTCGGCACGGTCGGCCTCGACGACAAACTGTCCGAGTTCCTCCCCGAGGTACCCCACGCCGATCTGGTCACGTTGCGCCAGCTTGCTCAGATGACCTCGGGTTACGTCGACTACGTCATCGGCAACGACGAGTTCGACGAGGAGTTCAACGCCGATCCGTTCCGGGCGTGGACCACCCACGAACTGCTCGCCCACGCCACCGCGCGTCCGTTGCTCTACCAACCCGGGACCAACTGGAACTACTCGCACACCAACTACGTCCTGCTGGGTCTGGCCCTGGAGAAGGCCACCGGCGAGCAGATGTCGAAACTGCTGTCCGACAGAGTACTTCGTCCGTTGGGCCTGACCAGCACCACCGATTCGCTGACCGCCGCGATCCCGTCTCCGGTGTTGCACGCGTTCAGCTCCGAGCGTCGCGAAGCCCTCGAGATACCGGCGTCGACACCGTTCTACGAGGAGTCGACGTTCTGGAATCCGTCGTGGACGATCACCCACGGCGCGATCCAGACCACCACGATCTACGACCTCGAGGCCACCGCGGCGGGTATCGGCTCCGGCAAGCTGCTGCGCCCGGAGTCCTACGAGCAGATGGTCTCGACCGAGCTGCGCGGCAAGACCAGTACGCTGCCGGGCTGCGCCACCTGCATGGAGATGAGCGAGGGCTACACCTACGGCCTCGGCATCGTCATCAGCGGCAACTGGCTGATGCAGAACCCGATGTTCGCCGGCTATGCCGCCGCGCAGGCCTACCTGCCCGACCAGAAGATCGCCATCGCGGTCGCGACCACCTTCGCCCCTGAGGCCTTCGACGACGAGGGCGGTTACACCAACGCCGCCGAGACGCTGTTCCGCCGGATCGGTGCGGTGATGGCGCCCGACGATGCACCGCCGATGCCACCGGCCCGCTGAGACCGCGCGATACTGGGCCGGTGGCACCGAGGGTTCTGTTTCTGCGCAACGACCACGTGGCGACCGAGGCGATGCTGGGTGAGGCATTCACCGACCACGGATTCGACATCGAGGTGTTCGACGTGGTTCCCGCCCACCTCGCCGACACCCCGGCCGCCGGTACGGTGAGTGTTCCCGACCCGGGCGGCTATGACGTCATCGTCCCGCTCGGCGCGCGCTGGCCGGTGTACGACGAGGCGCTGCGGGCCGGCTGGGTCGGCACCGAGATGCAGCTGATGAGCGATGCCGCCGCGGCCGGGACCGCGCTGCTGGGAGTGTGTTTCGGCGGGCAACTGCTGGCTCAGGCGTTCGGCGGCACCGTCAGCCGGTCGCCGCACCCCGAGATCGGCTGGTACGACATCGCCAGCGACCGGCCCGACATCGTTCCCGGCGGCCCGTGGTTCCAGTGGCACTTCGACCGGTGGACGGTGCCGCCCGGGGCGACCGAGCTGGCCAGGACCTCTGGGGCGTCGCAGGCGTTCGTCCTGGGCCGGACCCTGGCACTGCAGTTTCATCCCGAGGTCGACGCTGCGCTGCTGAAGAGCTGGCTCGGCGACGACGCCGACGAGGTCGCCGCCGCGGGGCTGGACCCCGACGAGCTGATGGCCCGCACGACCGAGCTCGCGCAGCAGGCCGCGCCGCGGATCCGCACCCTGGTCGGTGGCTTTCTTTCCCTGGTGGCGGGTCACTCCCGCCCGAGCTGATGCGCCAGCGCGTCCCCGACGTCCGGGTGGCGGAAGCGGTGACCGAGCGCGGCCAGCTTGGCCGGCAGCACCCGCTGGCTGGCCTCGGCGAGTTCGCGGGCGCCCTGTTCACCCAACAGCAGCCGCGGGCCCAGCGACGGCACCGGTAGCACGGCCGGCCGGTGCAGCACCCGGGCCAGTTGCTCGGTGTACTCGGAATTGCGCACCGGCTCGGGTCCGACCGCGTTGACCGGGCCGGCCAGCCGGTCGTCGAACAGGGCGCGGTAATAGATGTCGAGCAGGTCGTCGAGCCCGACCCAGGCCAGCCACTGCCGGCCCGAACCCAGCCGGCCCCCGAGACCAGCGGCGAACAACGGGCGCAACAGCTTCAGTGTGCCGCCGGCGGCGGCCTGCACGATGCCGGTGCGCACCGCGACCACCCGCAGCCCGGCGTCGGCGGCCGGTGCGGTCGCCGCCTCCCAGTCGGTGACCACGTCGGCCAGGAATCCGGTGCCGTGCGAGCTGTCCTCGGTCAGCGGAGTGTCGCCCCGGTCGAACCCGTAGACGCCCACCGCCGAGGCGCTGATGAACACCCGCGGCCTGTCCTGCGCTGCGGCGGCCGACGACGCCAGCAGCCGGGTCGGCTCGATTCGGCTGTCCCGGATGGCGGCCCGATGCGATTCGGTGAACCGGCCCGCGATGGAGGCCCCGGCCAGATGGATCACCGCGTCCACGCCGCTGAGCAGATCGTCGGCAGGGTCCTGCGGGTTCCACCGCCGCTCGTCGGCACCCGCCGGATCACCCCGCACCAGCCTGATCACCCGGTGCCCCCCGGTGGTCAGGAATGCGGTCAGCGCCGAGCCGACCAGCCCGGAGGCGCCGGTGACCGCGATGACACGGGGGCGTAGGCCGGCCTCGGCCGCCCGGGCGTGCGCGGCGAGATCGTCGGCGAGCTGACGGTGCCGGTATGCGAACATCGAGCGCAGCATGGCCGCGGGCACCGGCGTGTCGACGCGGTCGTGCATCCCGGTCCGTCCACCGAGGTCGCTGAAGGTGTGGGTGTGCCGCCAGCCGCCGGCCAGCCGGGCCGGCCACGATGCCGGACCGGCCGAGGACAGCTCGTCGACGAACCGGCTGTTTGGCTGGTAGCCGGCCGGGTCGTGACGGGCCACCCAGCGCAATCCCCCCGGCAATCCGAGCTCGGCGACCCCGTCGGCGAGCGAATCCGCCTCCCGCAGCACCGTCATCGGCTGCCAGGGCGGGACCAGTCGGCGCATCGCCCCTGGCCGGGTATGCCAATCCCATACCCGCTGCAGCGGGTGGTCGAGCTGGCTCTCGTAGTCGATACCCATGGTCCTCCCGGGGCGGTGGTGGTGTGCGATCAGGGATTCGTCGCCGCGTAGAGGATGGATTGCCCGCAAACCGGGGCGGGTACTCACCAGCGGGGCCGATGATGCCCCCGGCCGACGGGTGAACGATGAAGAGCAGCCGACGAACCTTTCGTGATCGCCGCGAGGCAGGTCAGGTGCTGGCCGGCGACTTGGCGCGGTACGCCGGGCGGGACGATCTGCTGGTGCTCGGACTGGCCCGGGGCGGAGTGCCGATCGGCTGGGAGGTGGCGGCCTCGTTGCGGGCACCGTTGGACGTGTGCCTGGTCCGCAAACTGGGCGTCCCGCAGTGGCCCGAGCTGGCGATGGGGGCGGTGGCCACGGGCGGCGGGGTGGTGCTCAACGACGATTTGGTGCGCAACCTCGGCATCGACGAGGACCAGGTTCGCGACGCGATCACCCGGGAGACCGCCGAACTGCACCGGCGCGAGCAGTGCTACCGGGCTGGCCGGGGGCCGCTGGAGCTGACCGGCAGGACGGTCATTCTGGTCGACGACGGCATCGCCACCGGTGCCAGCATGGTTTCTGCGGTGCGTTCGGTACGTCAGGCCGGCGCATCACGGATCGTGGTCGCCGTCCCGGTCGGACCGGCATCGGTGTGCCGGAAGCTCCGCGGGGAGGCCGACGATGTGGTGTGTTCGACCACCCCCGACGATTTCCACGCGGTGGGTCAGGTCTTCGGGGATTTCCACCAGGTCGGCGACGACGAGGTGCGCGCGCTGTTGGCGACCCCGACGATGGCGGCCGGGGAGCACTGAGCGGGACGCTCAACGCGTGACACTGAGCGGGACGCTCAACGCCCGACACTGAGCGGGACGCTCAACGCCCGACACTGAGCGGGACGCTCAACGCCCGACACTGAGCGGGACGCTCAGCTCCTGGCGGTGTCCTCGGTGCCGTCGGTGTTCTGCTGTTCCGCGGCGGCGGTTTCGTCTTCGGCCCCGGGCCGCACCTCGTCGGCCGAATCGCCTGCGGCAGCGGGCTGTTCCTCGGAGGTCGGTCCGTCGCCGGCCGGCGCGGGCTCCTCGGGGTAATCGGCCACCGGGGGTTCGTCGGGGTAGTCCTCGACATCGTCGCCGGCGCCCTCGACGGGCTCTTCTGCGGTCTCGTCCGCAGCCTCCTCGGACTCCCCGCCCTTGGAGCGGTCACGCAGCGCATCGACGATCAGCAACACCACACCGATGGCGCTGGCCCCGATACACACCCAGGCGATCACCTCGTTGCTGGTGACAACCGCGGTCACCAGCGCTGCCAGCCCGATGACGGCGAGCACCAGTGCGACGATCAGCATGGGTCGACCCGTGCCGAGGAACGTGGACGATGAGGCACGTGACTAGTTGTTGCCCCGGTTGAACTGATTGAAGCCGCCCTCGCTGTTGGCGCCGGAGTCGACCGGGGCCGCGGACCCACGCTGCCCGAGTTCCTCGAGCTGCGACTCCAGGTAGGTCTTGAGCCGGGTGCGGTATTCGCGCTCGAAGGTCCGCAGCTGCTCGAGCCGCCCTTCGAGAACGGTGCGCTGCTGGTTGATGGTGCCCATGATCTCGGAGTGCTTGCGCTCGGCGTCGGCCTGAAGTGCATCGGCCTTCTCCTGTGCCTGCCGCAGCTGCGTCTCCGAGCGGTTCTGCGCATCGGCGAGCATGGCGTCGGCACGCTGGCGGGCCTCGGCGACGGTGGTCTCGGCGGTCTGGCGGGCCTCGGTGACCATCTGGTCGGCCTGCGCCCGGGCATCGGCGAGCATCTTCTCCGACTCGGCCTTGGCACTGCTGGTCAGGCGATCGGCGGTGTCCTGGGCCAGGCTGAGGACCTTGGCAGCACGCAGGTGCTGGTCCTCGGCAGCCGGCGCGGGCTGCGCGGGCGGGGCCTCGTAGGTCGGCTCGGGAGCCGGTGCGGGCTCGGGCTCCGGCTCGTAGACTGGCATCGGCGCAGCCGGCTGGGCCGAACCGCCGCCGGCGCGGGCCGACGCGAGTTCCTGGTCCAGCTCGCTGACCCGCTGCCGCAGGTCGCTGTTCTCCTCGATGAGACGGGCCAGTTCGTTCTCGACCAGGTCGAGGAAGGCGTCGACCTCGTCCTCGTTGTAGCCCCTCTTGCCGATTGGCGGCTTACTGAAGGCGACGTTGTGCACGTCTGCAGGAGTGAGCGGCATTGTCTGCCCCCTTGGAGTCTGGACCGTCAACCGATGTCAAAGTGTAAAGCAGTACTGGAACGTAACTGGCGTCCATCCTGTCACACCAGACCCGGCGGTTGCAGAAGAGGCCGATAATTAAGGTCGAATTTCAACATTCCTGATGCCCGCCCGGGCGCGCGAAATGTGCCCAGCGGGCGCTTTCCCCGCCGGCGAGTCAGCCTTTTGCCCTGCTCACGGGCGATTTGGCTAGACGGCAGCGCCGAATGCCAGCTGCATCCCGATGAAGGCGAGCAGCAGCAGCACCATGATCGACAGGTCGAACCGCACGGCGCCGATCGTGAGCTGCGGAATGATCCGCCGGAGCAGTTTCACCGGCGGATCGGTCACGGTCATGATGATCTCCAGGATGACCACCGTGGCTCCCCTGGGCTGCCAATCACGGCTGAAGGACCGGATGAACTCGACGACGACCCGGGCGATCAACAGCAGCCAGAACACGAACAGCGCGAAACCCAGGATCTCGAAGAAGAGCCCCAACGGAAGCGACCTCACTCCAGGACGTTGACTGACGATGGATAGGGCGAACCGGCCCACTGAGCCGATGCCGCCGTCAGCCTACCCTCGGTGCCGCCGCAGACCGCTCGCAGCCACCGGCCGACCGGTCACTGATAGGCGTAGAAGCCGGCCTCGGCGATGCGGCGGCGCTGCTCAGCGGTCACATCAACATCGGCCGGCGACAGCAGGAAGACCTTGGTCGCGACCTTGTCGAACGAACCGCGAAGCGCGAACGCCAGCCCCGCGGCGAAGTCCACCAGCCGCTTGGCGTCGGCGTTGTCCATCGAGACCAGGTCCATGATGACCGGGGTGCCGTCGCGGAACCGCTCACCGATGGTGCGCGCCTCGCTGTAGTCCTTGGGACGCAGAGTGGTGATCTTGGCCAGCGGGCTACCGGCTTCGAAGAGCTCGGCCATCCCGCGCGGATCCATGGCCAGCGCACCGCGCGTGGACCCCCGCATGGAACCGAAACGCGGTGGGGTGCGGTCGAACTCACGCGGGGTCCGCATTCTGGGGTCGAACCGGCCGTCGTCGAAGCCGCCGCGGTAGCCCGCAGGCTCGTCGTAGTCACGGCGCCGATCGTCGCCGAGGCCGTCGAAACCGCGCGGCGAGTAGCCCTCGTCCTCGAACCGGTCCTCCCGGGGACGGCGGTAGGAGCGCACCGGGCCGCGGTCGTCGTCGTCGTAGTAGTCGTCCTCGTAGTCATCCATGGGCGCCATACCGAAGTAGGCCTTGACTTTGTGCAGTGTGCTCATTGTGAGGACCCTTCGTGCGGTGGAGCCGATGTCGTGCGGGATGAGGAACGAGGTAGCGCGGACTTCGGTGAGGACTCAGTGGACTCGACGGACTCGGAGGCCCTGGGCCGCTCAGCGGAATCTGGTGTCTGTGATGAAGGTGTGACTCGTGTGACTACTGCGGGTGACGTTAGCGGTCGGGATCCCAATAGCGCGGTACCGACACGCACACATGTCGAACCATGTTCGACCGCCGCCTCGAGGTCACCGGACATCCCGGCCGACAATTCGAGCCGCTGGCTGTACCGGCCCTGTACCCGCTGGCGTTCGGCACTCAAACGGCCGAAGGCGTCGCCGGGGTCCGCACCCACCGGCGGGATCGCCATCAGGCCGACGAAATCCAGACCCGCCGCCGCCTCGATCGCGGCACACAGTTCGTCGACGCGCTCCGGTGCGCCCACGTCGACGCCGCCGCGGGACTCGTCGCCGTCGAGGCTGACCTGCAGATACACCCGCAGTGGCGCGTCCCGGCGGCCCTGGTCGAGCGCTTCGGAGGCGGCCCGGCTCAACGCGTTGATGACCTTGACACTGTCGACCGAGTGCACGGCATAGGCCCACTCGGCGATCGAGCGGGCCTTGTTGCGCTGGATCCGCCCGACCATGTGCCAGCGGATCGCGCCGGTCTGCTCGGCGTGCGCGACCTCGGCCACCTTCTGCACCGCTTCCTGGTCGCGCGATTCACCGAATGCGTTGCAGCCCAGGTGGTGCAGAGCGACCACGTCAGCGGCCGGGAAGAACTTGGTGACCGGCAGCAGCTCGATGTTGGCGACGTCACGTCCGGCCGCCAGCGCCGCGCGGGCCAGCCGCGCCCGCACCACGTCGAGTGCCTGGCCGAGTTCCTGTTCGCGCCCGGAGGTCATGGTTCGGGCTCCAACCACACCAGCGAGGCGATGCGGCCGGTCGGGGCGTCGCGGCGGTGGCTGAACAGCGATCGGTCCGCGACGGTGCAGCGTGGGTCGATGTCGACGGCGGTGACACCGTGCGCACGAAGCTGCCCGGCGATCCCCGCCCGCAAATCCAGCCCCGGGGTTCCCCGATGCGTGGTCGTCCGGCTTCCCGGCAGTGATCGTTCGACGTCGGCGGCCATCTCCTCGGGAACCTCGTAGTTCAGGCCGCTCACCGCAGGCCCCAGCAACACCGAGATGTCGGCGACGTGCGCGCCGGCATCGGACATCGCCTCCAGGGCCCGGGCCACGATCCCCCGTTGCGCACCGACGCGGCCGGCGTGCACGGCGGCCACCACCCCGGCACGGGCGTCGGCGAGCAGCACCGGCACGCAGTCGGCGGTCACCACCGCCAGCCCGATCCGCGGCGTGGTGGTGACCAAACCGTCAGTGTCATCAGGGGTTTCACCGCCGCCGTCGACCATCCGGATATCCGTACCGTGGACCTGGTTCATCCAGACGATGCCGCCGTCCCCGAGGCCGGTGGCGGTCGCCAGCCGACGCCGGTTGGCGGCCACCGCGACCGGATCGTCCCCGACGTGGTCACCGAGGTTGAAGGTCGCGAACGGCGGTTTGGAGACGCCGCCGGCGCGGGTGGTGGTCACGCGCCGCACCCGAAGCTTCACAGTGCGACCGTAGGTCGGATCAGTGGCGCATGAAAGGCGGGACGTCGACGTCGTCATCGGAGATTCCGCCGTCGTCCCCGCCGATCCGCACCGTGGCCCCGTTGGTGTGCACGGGCACACTGGCCGGATCGTTCGGCTCGAACAGCGAAGAACCGACCCGGCCGGCCTTGCCCGGGGTGATCGGCGTGCTGGTGCTGGCGCTTTCGGTGGCCGGGGCGTCCCCGGTGACCGGCTTGCGTCCCGGACCTGCGGCGTCGAAGCCGGCGGCGATCACCGTCACCCGGACCTCGTCGCCCAGCGAGTCGTCGATCACGGTGCCGAAGATGATGTTGGCGTCCTGATGGGCGGCATCCTGCACCAGCGAGGCGGCCTCGTTGATCTCGAACAGGCCCAGGTCGCTGCCGCCGGCCACGGACAGCAGCACACCCTGTGCACCCTCCATCGAGGCCTCCAGCAGCGGCGAGTTGATCGCGATCTCGGCGGCTTTGAGGGCACGCCCGTCCCCGCGCGCCGAGCCGATGCCCATCAGCGCGGTACCGGCGCCGCTCATAACACCCTTGACGTCGGCGAAGTCGACGTTGATCAGACCCGGGGTGGTGATCAGGTCGGTGATGCCCTGCACGCCGTTGAGCAGCACCTCGTCGGCGCTGCGGAACGCGTCCATCAGCGACACCGCCGCGTCACCCATCTGCAGCAGCCGGTCGTTGGGGATGACGATCAGCGTGTCACAGCTCTCCCGCAGCGAAGTGATACCGGCCTCGGCCTGGTTGCTGCGCCGCTTGCCCTCGAACGAGAAGGGCCGCGTCACCACGCCGACCGTCAGCGCGCCGAGCTTGCGGGCGATGGTCGCCACCACCGGCGCGCCGCCGGTTCCGGTGCCACCACCCTCACCGGCGGTGACGAACACCATGTCGGCGCCGCGCAGCAGCTCCTCGATGTCGTCCTTGGCGTCCTCAGCCGCCTTTCTCCCGACCTCGGGATCGGCGCCGGCGCCCAGGCCGCGCGTCGAATCCCGCCCGACGTCGAGTTTGACGTCGGCGTCGCTCATCAACAGCGCCTGCGCATCGGTGTTGATCGCGATGAACTCGACGCCCTTGAGGCCTTGCTCGATCATCCGGTTGACGGCGTTGACGCCGCCGCCGCCGATACCGACCACCTTGATCACAGCGAGGTAGTTATGCGGGGGGGTCATGCCACGACCTTCTTCGCGCAAGCGCTCATCAGCGTCGCCCTTCCTGCGTGATTGTGTCTGTCCACTTCCGCACCTCTTGAGCGTGCCCCTAAACCCTCAACCTCAACCATAGGCTTAGAGTTATGTCAAGTAGTGCGGTGCAAACAGAACGGTAGGGCCGCTGTGCACACCCGCCGAGCAGGCGCGCCGACGCGACGCAAGAAAATTCGCGGCGATGTTTCGATCACCGCCCGGGCGCGATCCGCCCGGCGGCTATTTCACCGTCGGCAGGTCCGGGCTGGACACGTCGTAGGTCTGGCCCGGCTGCGTCAGCAACGCGGCCAACTTGAGCGCCTTCTCCTCGGTGCGGTCGGTGGTCCCCCACACCACGGTGCGCCCGTCGACCAGGGTCAACGTGATCGACGCGACCGAGGGCGCCGAAACCCTGCCCACCTGGGCGGCCACCTCGGGCCGCAACGAGGTCATCACCTTCAGCGCGGCCTGTGTTGCCGGGTCGTCGGGTCCGGGATTGTCGGTCTCCAGATAAGGCACCCCCGGCGGTGGCGGCCCGGTGGCGAAATCCACCCCGTCCTTGTCGAACAGGTGCACACCGTCCGGATAGTCCCGCAGCACCACCGGCACCCGCTCGACCACGGTGATCCGCAGGGTCGACGGGTACTGGCGCTGCACCCGGGCCGAGGCGACCCGGCGGATCTCGGCGATCCGGCCGGCCACCTCGTCGGTGTCGACCTGCAGCAGCGGCGTACCCGGCGCCACCGCGGCGACGCCGACCACCTCGTCCTGGGACAGCGCCCCGAGACCGGTGACGACGATGCTGCGCGCCGACATGATCGGGGTGAAATACAGCAGCAGCCCCAGCCCGACCACCAGCAGGGCGATCACCGCAGAGAATCCGACCACCTTGAGCCCGCGCACCGTGCCGCGCCCCAGGGTGGCGGTCTCGGCCGCCGGCCGGCCCGACGCGCGGCGTTTGGCCTCCCGGCGCGCGTCCTCGATGG
>NZ_JBSWXU010000059.1:0-29455 GCF_056160785.1 Mycobacterium sp. ABE4_509
CCGGTGCCCCGCAGGGGCCGGGCGCGACCGGGTGCGAGCGCGATGACGGCGACTGCCACCAGGCGCAGCGCGTCGACAGGCCCGCCCGGATGGTAGGTGGCCAGACCGGACCGGATGATGTACGCGCAGTCGGCCAGGCCGAAGAGCACCAGCCCGGCGATGAGCCAGGCGAACGAGGTGGGTGGGCGCCAGCGCAGCAGTGACAGCGCCCCGGTGAAGACGACCAGGAGCACCAGATCCGAGGTGGGCGATGCGAGGGCGACGAGACTGTGGTGGGTATCGGCGCCGGTGATCTTCGCCAGCTGGGGCAGCAGGATGCTCACCGTGAGAGTGGCCGCGCCCAGGCCCACGACCAGTCCGTCCAGCGCCACCCCAGCCGGCAAGCGGTACATCCGGGTGCGCAGCATGATCACCAGGGCGACGAGGGTGCAGCCGTAGAAACCCCACGCCAGCAGGTCGCTGACGCCGAACCCGGACGCCGGGTAGCCGGGCGGGGCGGACTGGAGTGGGGCGAGGTGTGACAGCGCCTGACTGAGCAGCCCCAGCGCGATCAACCGCCAGGCCAGCCGGTCGGCGGAGGCTCGGGGTATCCGGATCGCGCACAGCAGTGCCGCCGCGGCGTAGGCGGCGGGCTGCAGGACGCCGTCCATCCACCAGGAATAGCCGGGTTCGGCGCGTACGCCGGGCAGTGTGGTGACGAGGTAGCCGGCGACCACCGCCAGCAAGGAGCCGTGCGCGAGCACGCGCGTTCGGTCCGGCCGCACCTTTCACCCCCCCGGGCTTCGCACTACCGATTGCGGACCTGGGTGGCTCGCCGACAGGCGAACGACACCACCGGGCCTTCGCCCAGAATCCAGGTGTCCGAAATCTAGCAAAGTCTAGCACCGGCACCGTTCGCCGGGGCTATGAACGGCTCCAACAGGTTGGACGGCGAGAGCCCACCCCGTCGACGGCACGCCCGGTGCACGGAGCAAAATCCGGTACATGCCGCGCGGTGGCGGGGGCGCAGACCCGCCGGGGGCGGCCGCACACCGTCAAGATCACCGGCCGCACACCGTCAAGATCACATTGTCGCCGGGGCTGATTGTTAGAGTCTGACGCCATGGGCGACGGTGGTCTGCGAGCCGAGGATCTGCGCAACATCACGTTCGAGAAGCCGCCGTGGGGCAAACGTGGCTACGACGAGAAGTCGGTCAACGACTTCCTGGCGCTGGCGGCGCGACGGCTCGACGGGCGCGGCCACCTGTCGGCCGATGACGTGCGCTCGGTGCGGTTCAACAAGCCCAAGCTCGGCAAGCGTGGCTACGACCAGGAGCAGGTCGACAAGGTGATCGACGAGATCGCCGGCGCCATCGCGCATCTCGATGCCTGACCGCCGACATTTCCGGCAACCGCACGCGTGGCGGCGGAGATGCGGGGACCGCCCGATGACACCGTGTCGAAAGGTGCCTGTTGACTGTAGTTCACGCTACAGCTCGCCGAAAAATAGTTGACGGCGATACCATCCCGATGTGTCCGCTTCCGCCCCCCATGTGGGGTGGCGGGCTGCACTGAGGCGTCCAATCGTGTGGACGGTGCTTGTCGTCGTCGCGGTGTACGCTGCGTTGCAGCTGGGCTACTACTTCATCGATGGCCCCCGGCACAAGATCGGCGCGCCAGATCCGGATGCGGCTGACGGGACGCTGGTCGTCCTGCGGATCAACGAAATCGACACCTATCGCAACGTGCTGCAGCTGGACGTCCTGGTGTATCCCGAAGATGAGTTGTTGGATCGTCATAGCGGTACGCTGATCGACGAAGCCTTCGTACGGCTGAACTCCAAGACCGAGATCCAGGACATCCGCTTTGCCCGCGACAGGGTGCCCGCGAAGGTCTCGACGACGCTGAGGGCGCGGGGAGACCCGGACAATTGGCCGTTCGATCTGTACGTCACCGAGCCGACTGCTGTGTCTGTGGTGTCCGGCGGACAGGGGCCACTGTCGGGGCTCGATGCGCAGGTAGCGGTGGCGGGTCACATCGACGGCTGGTACATCGATCACAACGTCAGCGCCGACCAGGTCGCGATGACCTTGCAGCGTACGCAGGGATCGCTGGCGTTCGATGTGGGAATCTGTCTGATCCTGATCAGCCTGCCGGTGATCGCGATGCCTGTGGCGATCGGAACCCTCAGGGGCACGAAGAAGTACGAACCAGGCCATTCCGCGTTGCTGGCGGTGATGCTCTTCGCGATCGTCCCGCTGCGCAGCATCCTCCCTGGCGCCCCGCCGCCGGGGGCGTGGGTCGACCAAACGATCGTCCTGTGGGTCTTGATCGCCTTGGTGGCGGCCCTGGCGATCCATCTCGCAGCGTGGTGGCGCCAGGACAACTGACCGATCTCAGTGTTCGTGGGTGGCTGGACTCCTCGGAGCTTGCAGCGCGGCCCGGTCGTCGGTGCCCGGTGAAGTTGGGGACGGTGCCGCCTGCGCCTCTCGGCGAGTGGTCGCTCGCAGCGACGTTTCTAGTTGGGGCCCGGGGCATGCCCGGCACCGTCAAACCCTGTAACCGCACCGCGGGCCCAGGTATTCCGGGGTGCCCGCCCGCTGCCCGACCCCTCGTCGCCGGCAGCGGCTGAGTATCGCGGTCAGGCGGTCTCGGCGTAGTACACGCGGCGTTCGCGCACCGGGTGGCCGTGCCGTTCGGCCAGTGATTTGAGCTGACGCAGAGCAAACGTGCGCCCCCGCCCGCCCTCGGGCACGTAGATGCCCGCCCACAGCCCTTCGGCGCGCGGCAGTTCGCAGGCGTCCCGGGCACACATCCACCGCCGCGGGCAGGACCGGCACAGCGCCTTGGCTTCATCGTCGGCGGTGGTGGTCCACCGCTCCGGGTCCCTGGTGCAGGCGCCGACCGGCGTCTCGTCCCACGGCGTGGTGTTCATCGGCTTCGCTCCTTCATGTGCGCTTGGCGGTTCGGTACCGCGATGGGATGAAGGTAGCGGATCAAACCGTAGCGTTGCAACAGTTAATGCAACAGAATTGTGGAGATGCCATCGGCGGCGCGACGCCAGATACCGGTGGAAACGAAGCGTGTCACCAGATCAGAAGATGCCTCGAGGGCGGTTCGCATCCTGTTCGGCGTGGTCGGCCGGCCTGTCAATGATTTGTAGCGTTACAACTGTTAGGCAGGTGGAAACGCTGTACCATCACAGACAATCCGTTGCGGTTGGCGCCAGCGTGCCGCAGCGCAGGACACCGCGGTCGCTACCATGAGCGTCGCCGTTTCGCCCCCCGAGCCTGAGGACTCCGGTAGATGACCAACCCCGAGCCGGTCGACGAGTCGGCCGACGCTCCGGATCCCGGGATGGTAAGAGCAGGTGCGGCAGCTGCCGCCAGGCGGCGCGAACTGAACATCAGCCAACGCAGCCTGGCCACCGGCGGCGTCATCAATGCCGGCGCACTCATCGCGTTCGAAAAGGGCCGAAGCTGGCCCAGGGAGCGCACCCGAGCAAAGCTCGAAGAGGTGCTGAAATGGCCGCCGGGAACCATCGCACGACTCCGTCGCGGCGAGGTGGTCCGCCCGGACGGGCCGGCGTCCGCTGCTCCCGCGTCGTCCGGTGGGGACGAGGTCTCCCTGATCGCGCAGGCGGTTGTCACGGCTGTCGGCACGCTGGACTCGACGGTGCGGACCCTTCCTGCCGGGGACGCCCCGGAGTTCGGTACGCGGGTCAGCGCGATCCTGTCCGATCTGCGGCAACTCGAAGCGGTCGCCTCGCGGGCCGCGCGCATCGGCAAGGTCACGCCACCGCTGATCAAAGCGCTCGGCACCGTGCGCAGGCTGTACGACGACGTGATGCTACGCGCCGCATCGGCACCGGGGGCCACCCTCGGGCAGCGGCTGTACGCCGCGCGGCGCGAGGCGAATCTGACCGTCGGGGAAACCGCTCAGGCTGCTGGAGTCTCCGAGAACGCGGTCCAGCTGGCCGAGGCCGAGGAACCGGTGTCGGGCGCAGAGGTCGAAGCCATCGAGTCGCTGCTGGCCCAGATCAACTGAGCAGGTCTGTCACTGCCGGCTTCGCGACCGGTCATCGGTGGTCGGGAAGTGCTCGGCCAGCGCCGCACAGACCTCGACGAACCGGCGTCGGGTCGGGCGCGACATCTGCTCGGTCCCGTCGATGACACCGCCGGGGCGCAGCTGCCCGTCGAACGGCACCTCGACAACGCGCTGGCCCTGCCCCGAGAACTGTTGGGCAAGAACCGTTTTGGTGCGTCTGTCGGCGTGGCCGTCGGAGTCGTTGAGGACGATGACGGTCCGCTGCAGCAATCCGGCCATGCCGCGGGCGGCCAGCCAGTCCAGAGTCTGTCCGGCCGCCGCGGCACCGTCGACCCACGGCGAGGACACCACCACCAAGGCGTCAAGGTCGCGCAGTACCTCCTGGGTGACCGGCGAATCCATGGTGGAACTGCAGTCCACCACCGAAATCGTGAAGTGCCGGTCCAAGCGTGCCGTGGCTTCCCGGTAGATCGCCGGATCGAGCACCCGGCGCCTGGCCGGGGTGGCCTCCCCGGCCAGCACGAACAGCCCTGCGGCATTGTGGCCGACCCGGTTACGGACGTCGGCGAAGGTTTCGAGGTGTTGGTCGGCGGCCAGCTCCCAGAACGAGCCCTGGGCCTGCGGGTCGATTCGGCTGCCGAGCTTGCCGAACGCGGTGTCAGCGTCGACGGCCACCACGCGGTCGTCCTGGCGCAACTCGGCCAGCACCGAGCCGATGCTGGCGGACACCGTGGTCTTGCCGACCCCGCCCTTGCCCATCACGCCCACTTTGAAGTGACCGCGCAACGGGCCGCGGATGGCGGCCTCGAGGGCGGCCAGGTGCCGTTCGTCGGGAGAGGGGCCGAGGTTGATCAGCCCGAAACTCGCCTTGTACAGGGCCAGCCGCCAGCCCCGGCCGGGCATCGGCTTGCGGGTGGGGACCAGAGCTTCGGCGCGGATGTGGTCGGCGAAGGAACCGGGGTGTCCGGGTCCGCCCGGCTGTGGGGCGCCGCCGAACTGCGGGCCCGGCGGAGCCGGGTGCGCCGGTCGGGCCGGCGGTGTCCAGGCTGGTTGACCCGGCTGCGGCGGGCTGCCGGGCTGTCCCCAACCGCCCGGCCGCGCAGGCGGGGCGCCGTGGACCGGCGGCGGGCGAAACGAATTGCCGGGTCGTTCCGGCTCGGGTGAGTCCGCCCGTCGGTGCCCGGGTTCGGTCCGGGAGTCGCCGGCCGCCGGACGAGGCGGCACCGGCGGACGCGGTGGTGTGGGCGGACCCTGGTGCGACACCGGTGTGTCTTCGGGCCCAGTCCACCCCAGGTCATTCCGCAATGCGTCATCGCGGTCCGTCACAGCGCGTCTCCTCAATATTCGTTCGGGGCGAAAGTTCAGCGACTTCCTACCAATGCGGCATCTGCCAGGCTAGTGCGCACCAGGTCCGAGCAAATAGTCATCGCAGTCGGGGGCGAGGGTGTGGTAGAGGTGCACCTGAGTTACGCCCCCGGATCTACCTGGGCCAACCGAACGGGATGCCCTGCGCATCGTCGCAGTTTGCTGATGTCGCCCGGTAACAGGAAAAACTCCGGCTCGTGCGTTGCCAAAGGTCGGTGCACCCGCGTGTCTGCGGGAGCCGGCGCCGGTGGAACTGGCGTCCTGGCAACCACCTCGGCGCTGGTACCCTGCCGATGGGAAGGGGAGAATCACGATGCGGGTGGATGATGGTATCGGCGGTTCGGGCAAAGTCACGGGAGGCCCGTTCAGCGCCGGATCTACAACGCTGGACGCCGGTCTGCTGGCGATCACAGGGATGCGCCGGACGCTCGGCGCCGGTGATCCGGAGCGCGGCGCCGGCCTGGAACTCGGTGCCAGAGGATTGACGGAGGCTGCCGACGCGATGGCTGCGGCGACTGCCGGAGTCGACTGGGCTGGCGCCGGTGCGCGGGCCTATTCCCTGGCCAATCGGCAGCACTACCGACGGACGGCATCGATGGCGGCCCTGGACCGCGCAGCCCGACGGGTACTGGATCGTCAGGGCGATCAGATCGTCTCCATTCGAACGCGGTTGGACGGTGTGTCCGAGCACCTCGCCGGTCTTCGCCACACCGCGCGGGCCCTGGCGGCGACCCCCGGTGTCGGTCAGGCCATGCGAGCGCAATTCGAGCTCGCGACCGTCACCGCCGCGCTTGGTGCGGCAGGCGACGATTTTCAGGACCTGACAGTTCGGATGAGCGAGAACACCACGGAGCTACAGGGCATCGCGTCCCGCTACTCGGCGCTGGCCGAAGCGGCCGGCGGGCCGGCCGAGCCTGGGCCCTGGCAGGATCCCGGACTGGATCGGTGGGCTCCGAGGGCCGATGACGACGATCCCGACGAGGATCTCCACGAGGATCCGGGAGCTGCCGGGCTCTGGCCGGCACCACCATCCGCCGCTGGCCTTCCGACGTCGGATGAGCCGGCCCCGCCTTCGGAGATGGCAGCGCCCCGCGCTGCGCCGCAGGCCGGTGCGCTGCCGGTCGACGCGATGTCCGGCCTGACCACGGCGTTCGGCGCGGTCGGCGGAATGATCGGCTCGGCGGTCACACCGCTGGCCGCGGTGTTATCCGGCGTCACCGCGATGGCAGCCGAGTCGTTGCCGGCGCTGTCCGGGGCCGCCGACGACGCCGACGACGCGGATGTCGAATCACCGCCCGAAGAACCGCTCGACGACCTGCGAGATGAGCACCGGCAGTCGAAGCGCGACGACGCAGAGACCGCCGAATCCGCCGAATCCCCCGAAGCCGCCGAGTCCGACACTGTCGATGCCCCTGGAGTGCCGAGTGCGCCGGCGCCGCAGCCGCCGGCTGAAGCCGAGGCCGAGGCCGTACCTCCCGCCCCGATCAGACCCCCGCAGCAGCGCTCAGCAGGAGATAGCCCGTGACATCGCCAGAACCACTGCAGGTGACGCCGACCCACCTGCACGACTTGGCCGCGCGGCAGGCTCAGGCGGCTGGTGCAGTCGCCTCGGCGGCCGAATCGGTGTCAGACCTCGACCGCCGGATCCTCGACACCCACGGTGCGATCGCCGCGTCCACAGCCGAGGCGCTGGACATGCTTCAAACGGTCCGACGGGCTTGCGGGGCCGCGATCGCCGACGCCGGTCACGCACTGAGTGTGAGCCTGATCACGTCGGCGGGCCGCTACGACGACACCGACGATTCGGCGGGCCGGCATATCGATGAATCGATGCGGCAGCAGTGATGGCCGGGCCGTTTCTCGGGGATGGCGAGCCCACCCACTACGACGACGTCGTCGGTGTCGAAGTCACCATCGACGGGATGCTGGTGATCGCCGACCTGCTGCACCTCGTCGATTTCCCGGTGGCCCTTGGCATCCGGCCCAACATCCCCTACGAAGACCAGCGCCAGATCGTCTGGGATCAGGTCACCCGGGACCTGACCGCGCAGGGCGTTCTGACTGCGTTCGGAGATCCCCACCCCGAGGTCGCGGCCATGGTCGACACGCTGAGCCGGCCCGACCGGCTGCTCGACTGCCGCTGGTGGCGCCGGGACGTGGGTGGCAAAATGGTGCGCTTCGTGGTGTGTCGTAAGGGGGACCGACATGTCGTGGCAGCGCGTGACGAGGACATGCTGGTGCTGCAGCGCGTCGCCCCCCAGGTCGGCCTGGCGTCGATGGTGAATGTGGTGATCGGTGACGCGTCGCCCGCCGTGGTCGAACCGCTGACCGGTATCGCGTCCGAACTCTCCGGCGTGCGGTCCGCCGAACAGCTCGCCGCCTACGGCATGCCTCCGTCATCGGCACGCATCTACGCCGAGGCAACCGCGAACCCCGACAGTTGGGTCGAGATCACCGCGTCCGAAAGACATTCGGGCGGCACATTCTCACCGGCGCAGGTGGGGGCGGGGGTGCTCGACTCACCGCACGGCCGAATCGTTTCGATACCCCGCCGGGTCAGTGGAGAGCTGTACGGCAGCTTTCTGCCGGGCAGCCCCGAGAACCTGCAGCGCGCACTCGACGGATTGATGGAGTTCCTCCCGTCCCGCAGCTGGTTCGAGCACAAGGACACGGCTGAACCCGAGACCGACACGACGTACCCGGACTGAGAAAGGCGATCCACAGTGGCCAACTCTCCGCCCGGCACCCCCGAGGACGACGGGCCCCGCCCCGAACTGGCGGCATTCGATGTCGAGACCGGGGCAGAGAACGAAGAGACCGATCTGGGGGTGATCCTCGGCGACTTCCGCCGAGCACCCGACTCCGGCGAGCCTGACGACCATCCTGATCAGCTCGCCGGACTGATGCCGCCCGACCGTGCGGCAGACCCTCAGGTTGCGGATGCGACACCGCTGTTCACCGTCACCAACCCCGACAAGACGGTGTCGGTGACGACCTATCTCGACGGCCGCGTCCAGCGGATCGAACTGGGGCCCGGCGCCGGGAACCTGACCGCGAGCGAGCTGGCTGACGAAATCGTGTGCATTGCCGGTCTGGCGACCCAGGATGCCAGATCCGCGCAGTACACGGTCATGCTGGACGGTATGCGCGAACACGGTCACCACGACGCCGCCACCCGCGACTTCCTCAATCGCGATCTGGATCTACCCACCCCGGAACAGGCTGCGGCCGCACGGATCGAGCTGTTCTCGACACGCTATGCAGGTGAGAATGACTGAACATCTGGCCAGCCTTTTCGGTACCGCGGTCGGTCTGCTACCCAGCACACCGGCCCGGTCACTCGAATTGTTCACCGAGATAACCGAACTCGACGAGGGGTCTTGCGACGCCTGGGTGGGCCGCATCCGCTGCGGAGACCGGGACCGGGCGACGATGTTCCGGGCTTGGTACTCACGTACCAATTTCGGTCAGCTCGCCGGTGCCGCCGAGATGTCGATGAACAGTCTCGGAACCCGGGTGCCGATCGGCGGAATGTTCGGAGAGATCACCTATCCGGTCAATTCACCGTTGGCGATCACGATGGGGTTCGCCGTGAGCGAGGCCGGTCAAGGCAATTTCGCCGACGCGATGGAAGCGATCGAGGACGTCCCCGCGGCCGGTGCCGAGCATCTGGTCGCGTGGGTCAAGGCCGTCATCTACGCTGCCGCCCAACGGTGGACCGATGTCATCGACGAGGTGCGGGGAGCCAATTCGTGGCCGGACAAGTTCTTGGCCGCCGCAGCGGGAGTGGCCCACGGCGTCGCCGCCGCCAATCTCGGGCTGTTCACCGAGGCCGAGCGTCGCCTGACCGACGCCAACGCGTCGCCCGCCGGTGAGGCTTGTAGTCAGGCGATCGCGTGGTTCCTGGCCATGACCTATCGGGGCCTGGGAAACGAGGACGGCGCCGTAGCCCTGCTCGAGTGGCTGCAGGCGAGCCACCCGACGTCGACTGTCGCTGCGGCGCTGCGTGATCCATCGCATCGGCTCAAGACGACCAGCGCCGAGTTCATCGCCTCACGCCGAGACCCGTGGGACCCCGACAGCATCGAGGCGGATACCTCCGGCCAGGAGAAACTGCTCGCCGAAGCCCAGGCCGAGCTTGACCGCCAAATCGGGCTGAGCCGGGTCAAAGAGCAGATCGAGCGCTACCGGGCCGCCACCCAGATGGCCAAGGTACGAGCGGCGCGGGGGATGAAGGTCGCGCAGGCGTCCAAGCACATGATCTTCACCGGCCCACCCGGCACCGGCAAGACGACGATCGCGAGGGTGGTGGCCAACATCCTGGCGGGGCTGGGGGTGATCGCCGAGCCCAAGTTGGTGGAGACCTCCCGCAAGGATTTCGTCGCCGAATACGAAGGGCAGTCGGCGGTCAAGACCGCCCGCACCATCGATAGGGCCATGGGTGGGGTGCTGTTCATCGACGAGGCCTACACCCTGGTACAGGAGCGTGACGGGCGCGCCGACCCGTTCGGCACCGAAGCCCTGGACACGCTACTGGCCCGGATGGAGAACGACCGGGATCGGCTCGTCGTGATCATCGCCGGCTACAGCACCGACATCGACCGGCTGCTGGAGACGAACGAAGGTTTACGGTCCCGGTTCTCCACCCGAATCGAATTCGACTCCTACTCGCCCGAAGAGATCGTGGAGATCGCCGCTGTCATCGCCGCCGGAACGGATTCGAGCCTCAGTGAGGCCGCCGCCAAGCAGGTGCTTGACGCCGCGACACTGCTGAGCCAGAGCAGTGTCAGCGGCAAGCCGGCGCTGGACGTGGCCGGCAACGGCCGCTATGCGCGGCAGCTGGTCGAGGCGGGCGAGCAGACCCGCGACATGCGCCTGGCCCGGTCGTTGGACATCGACGACCTCGACACCGCCGCGCTCAGTGAGATCAGTGGTGAGGACATGGCAGAAGCGATCACGTCGGTCCACGACAGATTGAATGTCAGCGGGTAGACGATGGCAGGTTTTCGGCTCACCACCAAGGTGCAGGTCAGCGGCTGGCGCTTCCTGCTGCGCCGTGTCGAGCATGCGATCGTGCGTCGCGACACACGGATGTTCGACGACCCGCTGCAGTTCTACAGCCGTGCGGTGACCGCCGGAATCGTGATCGCGGTGTTGATCTGCCTCGGCGCTGCACTGCTGGCCTACTTCAAGCCACTGGGGAAGCGCGGCGGTGACAGCCTGCTCGTCGACCGAACCACCAACCAGCTCTACGTGGTGCTGCCCGACACCGGTCAGCTGCGCCCGGTGTACAACCTGACCTCAGCACGGTTGATCCTCGGCAACAGCAACAACCCGGTGGCGGTGAAATCCGAGGAACTCGATCGGATGCCCAAGGGACAGCCCCTCGGCATCCCGGGCGCGCCCTACGCCACCCCGGTGTCCGGCACACCGGCACAGCAGTGGTCGCTGTGCGACACGGTGATTCAACCGGAAAGCGTGGCGCCGACTGTCGACACATCGGTCCTGATCACCGCTCTGGCCCTGGACGGCACGGTCGGCCAGGTGCGGCCCGAGCAGGGCATGCTGGTCTCCTACGAAGGCAAGGACTGGCTGGTCACCGACAACGGTCGCCATGCCATCGATCTCGCCGATCGCGCGGTCACCTCGGCGGTGGGCATCCCGGTCACGGCCCGTACGGCGCCGATCTCGGAAGGATTGTTCAACGCACTGCCCGACGCGGGCCCGTGGCGGTTGCCGCCGATTCCGGCGGCTGGTGCGCCCAACTCGATCGGGCTGCCTCCGGAGCTGGTGATCGGTGCGGTGTTCACGACCGTGACCGACGACGACGAACAGCATCACGTGGTGTTGCCCAACGGCGTTGCGAAGGTCAACGGCACAACCGCCGCGGCGCTGCGTGCCACCAACTCCTACGGTTTGATCTCGCCGCCGTCGTTGGAGGCCAGCGCGGTGGCCCGGGTGCCCGAGCGGGTCTACATTTCACCGCTGCCCGATACCCCGATCGACATGCTCATCCGCGAGGAGCTGCCCGTGCTGTGCTGGTCGTGGCAACGTGAGCCGGGAGACCAGGCACCGAAGACGACCGTCATCGCCGGGCGACACCTGCCATTGCCGGCATCGGAGATGAGCACCGGGATCAAACAGATCACCGGGGACGCCACCGTGCACATCAGCGGAGGCCAGTTCGTCCAGTTGCAGTCGCCGGACCCGCGGTTCGGGGAAAACCTGTACTACATAGATCCGCAAGGTGTTCGGTACGGTCTGCCCGACCAAGACACCGCCGCCAAGCTCGGTCTGGCCGCGCCGGCTACCGCGCCCTGGCAGGTGGTGAGCCTGCTCGTCGACGGTCCGGTGCTGTCCCAGGGGGCGGCGTTGGTCGAGCATGACACGTTGCCGTCGAATCCGAACCCGCGCAGGGTCGGTAGCGATGACGCGACGCCAGTTGGGGCGAGCAACGGAGGCGGCGGATGACGACTCGCAAGTTCACCCCGATGATGAAACGCGGACCCCGGTTGGCGCCGGGTGAGATCAACGTGATCCCACCCGACGATCTGGGCGTCGACACCCCGCCGTCCGGGGTGCAGAAGGCGATGCCGTGGGTGCTGGGCGGCTGCATGCTCGGCATGATCGCGATCATGATCTTCAGTGGTGTGCGCCAGCTTTCGCCGTACATGCTGATGATGCCGCTGATGATGGTGATGGTGGCCGTCGGCATGGTCGCCAGTGGCGGCAGCGGCGGCAAGAAGGTGCCCGAGATCAACGCCGACCGCAAGGAGTACCTGCGCTACCTGGCTGGTCTGCGGACCCGGGTCACCTCGTCGGCGACGGCTCAGGTGACCTTCTTCACCTATCACGCACCGCATCCCGACGATCTGCTCTCGGTCATCGGGACCCACCGGCAGTGGTCGCGCGCGGCCCACGCGGAGTTCTACGCCGCGGCAAGGATCGGCATCGGCTCGGAGGTCGCGGTCGACCGGCTGCTCAAGCCCGCTGTCGGCGGTGAGCTGGCCGGGCCCACTGGAGCACCACAGGCCCATCTGGAACCGGTGAGCCACATGTGGGTGACGAAGTTCCTGCGCACCCACGGTCTGATCCACGACTGCCCGAAACTGGTCCAACTGCGGTCCTTCCCGACGATCGCGATCGGCGGGGACGCCGACGGCGCGGCGGGTCTGCTCACGGCGATGATCTGCCACCTGGCGGTCTTCCACCCGCCTGACCTGCTCCAGATCCGGGTACTCACCGATGACCCGGAAGATCCCAGGTGGGCGTGGATGAAGTGGTTGCCGCACGTTGCGCACCAGTCCGACACCGACGCCGCGGGCCACACTCGGATGATCTTCACCCGACCCGACGGATTGAGCGATCTGGCCGCCCGCGGGCCGCATTCCGCCGACGCTGCGCCGAACGGCCCCTATGTCGTGGTCATCGACCTGACCGGGGGCCGGGCGGGTTTTCCGGCCGACGGGCGTTCCGGCGTCAGCGTCGTCACGTTGGGTAACCATCGCTCGGCGCTGCGGGTCCGGGTCAACCCCGACGGCACCGCCGACGACCGCACGGCCACCCAGTCCTTCCGGTTGGTGACCAGTGCAGTCGACGCCATGACGCCGGGCCAGGCCGACCGGGTGGCTCGCAAGCTCGCTGGCTGGTCGATTACCGGCACGATCATCGACAAGAGCACCAGGGTGCAGAAGAAGGTCGCCACCGAGTGGCACGAGATCGTCGGTGCCCAGGCGGTCGAGGAGGTGACTCCTGCCCGGTGGCGGATGTTCACCGACACCGACCAGGACCGGTTGCGCATCCCGTTCGGCCACGAGCTCAAGACCGGCGACGTCATGTACCTCGACATCAAGGAGGGCGCCGAATTCGGCGCCGGGCCGCACGGCATGCTGATCGGTACCACCGGCTCGGGCAAGTCGGAATTTCTTCGCACTCTGATCCTTTCGCTGGCAGCCACGCATCACCCCGACCAGATCAACCTGCTGCTGACCGACTTCAAGGGTGGGTCCACCTTCCTGGGCATGGAGAAGCTGCCGCACACCGCGGCAGTGGTGACCAACATGGAGGAGGAAGCCGAGTTGGTTAGCCGGATGGGCGAGGTGCTCAGCGGTGAACTGGACCGCAGGCAGTCGATCCTGCGTCAGGCCGGTATTCAGGTCGGGGCGGCAGGGGCGCTGTCCGGCGTTGCCGAGTATGAGAAGCACCGCGAGCGCGGCGCGGATCTGCCACCGCTACCGACCCTGTTCGTCGTCGTCGACGAGTTCGCCGAGTTGCTGCAGAATCACCCCGACTTCATCGCGCTGTTCGACCGCATCTGCCGGGTGGGCCGCTCGCTTCGGGTGCATCTGCTGCTGGCGACCCAGTCGCTGAACACCGGCGGAACCCGCATCGACAAGCTCGAACCCAACCTCACCTACCGGATCGCGCTGCGCACCACGAGCTCTGCGGAGTCCAAGGCCGTCATAGGAACACCTGAGGCACAGTACATCTCGAACAAGGAAAGCGGTGTCGGGTTCCTGCGAGTGGGCATGGAGGACCCGGTGAAGTTCCAGAGTGTCTACACGGGTAACCCGTACGAGCCGACGATCGCCGGGGCCGGCGACGACGACCAGGCCCCCCGTGCGCAGGCCGACAGGAGCCTGCGAATCCTGCGTTTCACCGCGGCCCCGATCATGGATACGACGGTGACGTCATGACCGCCGAACCTGGACAGAAGGTCCTCCGTGAGGTGGTTCTCGACCAGCTCACCACCGGCGAGAACCACGCCTACCGGATGTGGCTGCCGCCGCTGGCCGACCCGACCCCGGTCAACGAACTCGTATCCCGCGACTACGACCGCCGTCCGCTGCGGATCGGGCTGGGCATCATGGACGAGCCCCGCCGGCACCGCCAGGAGGTGTGGGGTATCGACATCGCCACCGCGGCAGGCAACATCGCCATCGGGGGGGCGCCGCAGACGGGTAAGTCGACGTTCCTGCAGACGTTCATCCTGTCGGCTTCGGCGTCGCACACACCGCGTCAGATCCAGTTCTACTGCGTGGACATGGGTGGCGGCGGGCTTATGTACGTCGAAGACCTGCCCCACGTGGGCGGGGTGGCCACCCGGGCTGAGCCGGATCGGGTCAACCGGGTGGTGGCCGAGGTCAAAGCAGTTCTGCGGCAACGCGAGCAGGTGTTCAAGCAGTACCGGGTCGGTTCGGTGGCCGACTACCGGCAGATGCGCGAGGACCCGAACCACCCGGCCTCGGCCGATCCGTTCGGCGACGTGTTCCTGGTGATCGACGGCTGGCCGGCGTTCGCCGCGGAGTTCACCGATTTGGAGGCGGTGGTGCAGGACATCGCCGGTCAGGGTCTGGCCTACGGCGTGCACACGATGATCTCGACCCCGCGGTGGACAGAGCTGAAAGCCCGCATCCGCGACTATCTGGGCGCCAAGGTCGAGTTCCGGCTGGGCGATGTCAACGAGACGCAGATCGACCGGATCACCCGCGAGATCCCGTTGAACCGGCCTGGTCGTGCGGTGTCCAGCGAGAAATTCCACCTGATGATCGGGGTGCCGCGCCTCGACGGGGTGCACAGCGCCGAGGGTTTGGTGCCGGCGATGGCCGCCGCCGTCCAGGAGATTTCGGCCCGTCACACCGACGAAGCACCGCCGGTTCGGGTGCTGCCCAGCAGGATCTACCTCCACGAGCTCGATCCCGCCCCGCCCGGGCCGGATGCCGACTACCGGACCAGATGGACGGTGCCGGTGGGCGTTCGTGAGTCGGATCTGACGGTGGCCCACAACCAGATGCACACCAGCCCGCACCAGTTGATCTTCGGTGCACCCAAATCGGGTAAGACGACCATTGCGCATGCGACGGCGCGGGCGATCTGCGCCCGCAACTCCCCCGAGCAGGTGCGTTTCATGGTCGCCGACTACCGGTCCGGACTGCTGGAGGCGGTACCCGAGACTCACTTGCTGTCCGCCGGCGCGATCAATCGCAACCACGCCACCCTGGAGGAGTCGGTCAAAGCCCTGGCGATACTTCTGGGCAAGAGGCTGCCACCGGCGGATCTGACGCCTTCGCAGTTGCGCGCCAGATCGTGGTGGTCGGGCCCTGACATCGTGCTGCTCGTCGACGACTGGCACATGATCGTCGCTGCCGGGGGGATGATGTCCCCGATGGCTCCACTGTCGCCGTTGCTCCCGGCGGCGGCGGACATCGGTCTGCACCTGGTGGTGACGTGCCAGATGAGTCAGGCACACCGGGCCACCATGGACAAGTTCGTCGGCGCAGCGTACGGCGCCGGGACCCCGACGATGTTCCTGTCCGGGGAGAAACAGGATTTTCCGTCGAGGGAGATCGTGGTCAAGAAACGGCCGCCTGGCCAGGCCTTTTACGTCACGCCGGATGGGAAAGAAGTGATTCAGGCGGCGTATGTGGATCCGCCCGAGGAATAGGTGTTCGTAGCACCCTCTGAGTGCGGTTACTATGGGTTAGCGGTCAGTTTCAGCAAACGCTATTCTGGCCAATAGCAATTGGGGCGGGGGGAACTCCAAACTACCTTCGGGTAACGTGCTGCGACCTGCGCAGCCACTAAGTACATGCGTGTGTTTAGCAAAGGTGAGGAGTACAGCAAATGCAACCACTGAGTCACAACGCCGGTGCGGCGGGCGTGGGCGGACAGGTCACCGCAAATGGTGCTCGTGGCCTGGCAACCGGAACTGCGGCGACTGCGGAAGTAAGTGCACTTACGCCGGCGGGTGCCGACGAAGTTTCCGTGCTGGCCTCGACCGCATTCATGGCCGAGGGTGTCCAGACGTTGGGCATCAATGCGCTGGCGCAGGAAGAGATCGCCCGCACGGGTGCCACCGTGATCGAAATCGCCGGTGTCTACCAAGCCGTCGACGGCGAAAACGGCGCCACCCTGATCTGAGCCGAGCGCCCGATACGAGTTGATGAGCCATGGCTGTACCGCCGATATTCACTCCACCCATCTGGGTGGCCTTCCCGCCGGAGCTGAACACTGCGCGCCTGATGGCGGGTGCGGGTCCTGCCCCGATGCTGCAGGCCGCCGCGGGCTGGGAGACGCTGGCGATCTCGCTGGAGACGCAGGCTGACGAATTGGCCGCCAGCCTGGCCTCGCTGGCACAGATGTGGCAGGGCATGGGCAGCGAGCGTGCCATCACGGCGTCGATGCCGATGGTGGTCTGGCTGCGCATGCTGGCGCTGCAGGCCCAGAAGCGGGCGTTGCAGGCATCGGCGCAGGCGACCTCGTACACCACGGCGATGGCGACGACGCCGCCGTTGGCCGAGATCGAACTCAACCACATCACCCACGCCGTTTTGGAGGCCACCAATTTCCTCGGTGTGAACACCGTGCCGATCGGTGTGAATGAAGCCGACTACGTGCGGATGTGGGATCAGGCGGCCGCGGTCATGAGCGGCTATCAGGCCGAGACCTTGACCAACGCGACGTTCGAACCGGTCGCCCCGCCCAAACCGATCGTGTTGCCCGGAGCGGCGAGTGCCGCGATGGCCGTCGGCATGGCGGGCGCGGCGCCGATGATGGGCAGCGCCGCGGTCCGCAACGCCGCGTTTACCCATGTCAGTGGTCAGGGCAAGGTCGACGAGGCGAACCTCAAGGCCGGCCGGATGGAGCAGGCCGTCAATCAGGCGGCCAACCAGGGTCGCACCCAGGGCGACCCGGCGCAGCTGATGCAGCAGGCCCCGCAGATGGGCATGCAGATGGCCTCGCAGCTCGGCTCCACCCTGGGCCAGCTGCCCCAGCAGATGATGCAGGGTGTCACCCAGCCGTTCCAGCAGCTCACTCAGCCGTTGCAGCAGGTCTCCTCGATGTTCGGCCAGATGGGCGGACTGACCGGTGACAAGGGTGCGCAGGTCGGAATGTTCGGCGCCACACCCTTTTCCAATCATCCGGCGATCGGCGGCAACGGGGCCGCGACGGGTGCTGGGCTGGTCAGGGCCGCCTCGCTGCCAGGCGGGGGTGGCAGCGCTGCGCGTACCCCGTTGATGTCGAATCTGGTCGGCAAGGAACTGCCCACCGCGGTGTCGCCGGTTGCCGTGGGCGCCGGTGCGGCCGCCGGCGCGGCCGGTGCCGGCCTGGCTCCAGTGGGTGGCGGCGGCATGGGGGGTGGCGGTCCGATGGGAATGATGGGCCAGCGGGGCAAGAGCGGCGGCAGCAAGTCCGGACTGACCGCCCCCGCCCCGCTGGAGCACGACCTCGACGAGGACGACGACGACGATTGGTGATCGTCCACCACGAAGACTTGCCGGCCACCTGGGTCGGGAGGGCCCGCCGGCTCCGGCGGGAGCACAGGTAGAGAGAGAGAAGGTCAGCAATGGCATTGGTGAATGCGGATACTCCGCAGTTGATGGCGGAGGCGGCGAACTTCGACCGCATCTCCGGTGAACTTCAGTCGGTTCTCGCCCAGGTCGAGTCAACTGCCTCGGCCCTGCAGCAGAGCCTCCACAGCGAGGGCGCCGGCCAGGCGGCCCAGGCCGCGCTGCTGCGGTTCCATGAGGCGTCCAGCCAGCAGATCCGTCTGCTGACGGACATCTCGCAGAACATCCACGCCAGCGGCACGTCGTACCTGAACACGGACGCGAACAACGCCGACGAACTCGCATCGAAGATGCTCTGAGCAGCCGAAAATCTGGAAAGACTGAGAACGGAGAATAGAAGTGGGACAGATCAATTACGAATTCGGTGCCATCGAAGCCGGCGCCGGCGAGATTCACGCTGCGGTCGGTCGCACGGCCGGACTGCTCGACGAGGGCCAGGGATCACTGGCCCGACTGCAATCGGCATGGGTCGGCGACGGCTCGATGTCGTATCAGGCCGTGCAGCAGCGCTGGGACGCGAACTCCACCGAGCTCAACCTGGCTCTGCAGAACCTGGCCCAGGCGATCAGCAACGCCGGTACGACCATGGGAAGTACCGAAGCGGGCGTGATCGGGACCTTTTCCTAAACGCGGTGCAGCGCGCCGGTGGGCGACCGGCTTAGATGATGTGTTCGTCCACCGCGTGCGCCGCGTTCCATGCCAACAATGAGAGGTACACATGTCGGCCGACTATGACCGGCTCTTCCATTCGCCGGATGCTGTGCGAACGGTCGATGAACCGTCGGATCGGGAGGCTCCGGTGGGCGGGCAGGGCACTGCACTGCCGCACGACGCACCCATCGGTGACGAAACCCCGCCACCGATGCCGATCGCGCAGCCGCCGCGTACGCAGTCCGCTGCAGCGCCGCCGCCCCGCCAGAGCGAGATCACCAGTCAGATACCGCCGACCCAGGTGGCTGGGCCGCAACACGTCCACGACAACGGGCTGCTGCGAGCGCCGCATTCATCGGCTCCCGCTGGAGCCCGCCATGAACAGCACCGCGCCGCTCCAGCGCCTGCGCCGCGTCCGGCGCCGCCGCCGGCGCCGTCGCGTCAACTCGCCGAGCCGGAAGCTGAGTGGCGTTCCGCGCCAGCGGCGCCCACCTCCGCGGCGGCGATGGGCAACCACCGTGCGATCGATGCGCTGTCGCATGTAGGGGTCCGTTCGGCGGTCAAGATGCCGTCACAGCGCGGGTGGCGGCACTGGATCTATCTGCTCACGCGGATCAACCTCGGGCTGTCGCCCGACGAGATGTACGAAATGGAACTGCACGCCCGGATCAGGCGCAATGCGCGGGATTCCTACCAGATCGGTGTGTTCGGCCTCAAGGGCGGTGTCGGCAAGACCGCGGTCACTGTGGCGTTGGGCTCGGCGATGAGCAAGATTCGCGGCGATCGCATCCTGGCGATCGACGCCGACCCCGACGGCGGCAACCTGGCCGATCGGACCGGGCGCCAGTCCGCGGCGACCATCGCGGACCTGCTGTCGGACAAAGAGCTGAACCGGTACAACGACATCCGCGCCTACACGAGCATGAACAGCTCGAACCTCGAGGTCCTGTCCTCGGAGGAGTACAGCGCAGCCCGCCGGGAGTTCAACGAGCAGGACTGGCAGGGCGCGACCTCCATAGTGTCCCGCTACTACAACTTGGTGCTCGCCGACTGCGGTGCCGGGCTGTTCCAGCCGGCACCTCGCAGCGTCCTGTCCACGGTGTCGGGTCTGGTGATCGTCGCCAGTGCATCGATCGACGGCGCCCGCCAGGCCGCGATCACGATGGACTGGTTGCGACAGAACGGTTACCAGGACCTGCTCGGGCGCTCGTGTGTTGTGATCAACCATGTGGTTCCGGGCAAGCCAAACATCGACGTCGACGACTTGGTGCAACAGTTCGAGCGCCACGTCGCGCCCGGTCGGGTGATCGTCCTTCCGTGGGACAAGCACATCGCGGCGGGCACCGAGATCCAGTTGGATCTGCTGGGCAAGACGTTCGAGCGTCGGATCGTCGAGTTGGCTGCCGCGCTGTCGGACGATTTCGACAGGCTCGAGCGGCGTTGACCGCCACGGCCAGCCCGGCGACGTCGACAGGCGGCACGCCCAGTCGTCCTTCGACCACCCGCGTCACCATCCTGACCGGACGTCGGATGACAGATCTGGTGCTGCCGTCGGCGGCCCCGATCGAGACCTATGTCGACGAGACGGTGTCGGTGCTGGCCGAGATCCTCGAGGACGCTCCGCCGGAGATGCTGGCGGGGTTCGATTTCAAGGCCCAGGGCGTCTGGTCGTTCGCACGCCCGGGAGCTCCCCCGATCAAGCTCACCGAATCGCTCGACGAGGCGGGTGTGGTCGATGGCTCGCTGCTCACCGTGGTCCCGGTGAGCCGCACCGAGCGTTACCGGCCGTTGGTCGAGGACGTAATCGACGCTATCGCGGTGCTCGACGAGACGCCCGAGTTCGACAGGGGCGCACTGTACCGCTTCGTGGGAATGATGATTCCGCTGGTGTCCCTGATCGTCACCGCGGTGGCGATCTTGTCGTGGTCCTCGACCGGTCGCGACTGGTGGTGGGCGATCGCGCTGGGCGTGCTTGGACTGGGATTGATGGGCGGCAATCTGCTGGCGCAGAACCGGTTCGGCAACCTCGACATGGCTGAGAGTCTGCTGCTTGGTTCCCTGTTGACCTTGGGTGGCGCAGTGGCGCTAGCGGTTCCGCTGCCGCGCGGTGTGGAAACCATTGGCGCACCGCAGATTGCGGGCGCGGGTGCGCTGATATTCCTGATGGTGCTGGCGACACGGGGTGGACCCCATAAGCGAGCCGAGGTGGCGGCCTTCGCGGCCGTCATGGCCTTGGCGGTCACCATCGCCGCAGTAGCGTTCGGCTACGGCTGGGGTAGCTGGGTGCCTGCAGGGGCAATTGCGTTCGGTCTGATCGTCGTCACGAACGCGGCGAAACTGACTGTGGCCGTGGCCCGTATCGCGCTGCCGCCGATTCCCGCGCCCGGTGAGACGGTGTCCAACGACGAACTTCTCGACCCTGTAACCACCGACACCTCTGAGGAATCTGAGACCTGGCAGGCGATCATCGCCTCGGTGCCGGAGTCTGCGGCGCGGTTGACCGAGCGTAGCCGGTTGGCCAAACGGCTGTTGATCGGCTTCCTCACCGCGGGTGCTGTGGTCCTGGCGACCGGCGCGATCGCGGTTGTGGTGCAGGGACACTTCTTCGTGCACAGCGTGATCGTTGCCGGGCTGGTGACCGTCGTGTGCGGGTTTCGGTCGCGGCTGTACGCCGAACGTTGGTGCGCCTGGGCGTTGATGACGGCGGCGATCGCGATCCCAACCGGCGTGATGGTGCGGTTGTGTCTTTGGTATCCCGAGCGTGCGTTGCTCATTGTGGGTGTGTACACCGCGCTGGCGGTCGTCGCGGTGATCGTCATCGGCGCCACCGACAGTGTGCGGCGGATGTCCCCGGTGACCAAGCGGATTCTGGAGCTGACCGACGGGGCTGCGATCGCTGCGGTCATTCCCATGCTGCTGTGGATCGCCGGGGTGTACGACCTGCTGCGCAATCTCCGGTTTTAGCGCTGAACGCACGCAGAAGGATGAAGCCGAGGCTGGACGAAGGGGCGACCCGTCAGCTCACATGGTGGCGTCAGGTATGACGCCCGCTCGGCGTGCTGGCTCGAGTCGTCAACAAATGCTGACATGCCAACTCGGACGGCGGCCTGCGGCGTTCCATGAAACGTAGGCGTCCTTGGACCACGGCGTCGCTGGTGAGTACGGCGAGGTGCAGCCAGTGAGACTCAGTCGATGATGGTTGGTCGCTGCGCTGGTGGCTGGGTGGCGTTGTCGCATTGCTGGAGTGCACGGGATGGGCGTAGGTGTGTTTCGCCTGCGCCCGGCGGAATGTGCCGAGTGGATACGACGCCAGGCTGGCGGGGACGGCCGTACTGTGTTTTCGCGCCACTATCGCTCCTTCAGTACGCAAATCACAGGCTAAAACCCTATGAAATACGTAGTCACGCGCCTCTGGCGTCACCGGCATGCACAGGCTCCCGGCTCGCGCCAAACCAGCCGCTCCTCCCTGCCCAGGCATGTGCGCGACGAGATCCGCAGCTGCTCGATCCACCTCGCGGGCTTCTCGCCCACCCCCTCACGGCCGCTCATCAGGCATTTCGGCGGTGATCTCGGCGACGACCGCATCGATGCGTTCCCGGTCTGCGTCGATCGACGCAGCGGCGATCTCGTTGGCTTTCTGCAGCGCCTCGTTCAGGCGCTGCTCGACCACCTGGGTCCCGAGCCGCAGCAGTCCGTCCTTGATGTAGACGTCCTGAAGCTGGTGGTGCCCGTTGAGGGTGACCTCGACGGTATCGGTGTCGTCGGAGGCGGTGAAGGATGCGTTCGCCATCTTGTCGAGCTGCTCATCCATCAACGACCGCAGCCGCTTTGCCTGACGCAGGACGGCCGCCACTTCCGGATGTATGTCGTCGCTCACGGCGACTCCTTCTTCGAATCGTCGGATCCGCCGCGGCGGCGCGGCCGATATCCAATGACCGGTTCGGTGTGCGGTCGCTCCTCGGTGTAGATCTCTTCGTCCTCGGACAGCTGCGGGTTGCGCTTCTTGTCCCCGCTTTCGCCGCCGCCGCGCGCACCGCCCATCATCGGCGCCATTCCTCCCATGCCGCCGCCGACGGCACCACCGCCGGAGCTTCCCGCCGCGGCACCCGGTGTCCCGGTCGAGGCGACCGGAGTCGGCGCGACCGTCTCCGGGCCAACCGCAGGCTGCAGCGGTGACGACGGCACACCGCCGCCCCCGGCTCCGCCGCCCCCGGCGCCGCCGCCACCAGAGGCGGCCGGCCGCAAGCTCGGATCGGTCGGGAGCTTCGGATCGCCCTTGCCCAGTCCAGGCATCCCTGAGGGCGCTCCGCCCGGGGTGCCGCCCGGAGATCCGCCCTGCGAACCACCCTGGCCTCCGCCGGGCGATCCGCCACCCTGTGAGGCCCCTTGTGGGGCACCTTGCCCGGCCTGCTCGGCCGCTGACATCGGCGAGACCGCGGCCTCCTCCTGGGGTGTTGACCCGGGTGCCCCGCCGGCGCCCGGCTGGCCACTGCCCGGCTGCCCGCCGGGGGTCCCGGGTCGCCGTTCGTCGCCGTCGTCTGCGGTGTTCGGGCGAGCGCGGCGATGGTCTTCGGCTGTCACAGGCATGCGGGCCAGCACCGGGTTGGGCGGGTCTTCGGGCTCGACCCGGTTCGGAGTCGCCCCGGACGCGTACGAATCGCGGACCTCTTCGGACGAGACCTGGAGCTTCTGCATCTTGTCGAATGTCGCCATCGCCGTCGTTGGCGGCTGGGTCATGGCCTGCTCCTGCAGACTGCGGTATTCCTCGGCGATCGGCCGGTGAGCATCCTGAGCCTTGTCGTGCTCTGTGGCGATCCGCTCGGCCTCGCCGGCCAGGTTCTTCCACGACTCGGCAAGGCTGATCAACCAATCCCGGTAGGCGTTGAACTTGGCATAGGCCGCGTCGGCGGCTTCCCCTTCCCACAGGGTGCTGTTCACCTCGAACTCTTGGGCGGATGCTTCCAGCGCGACCCCGTTGCCGCGCCACAGTTCTGCCGCCGTCCGCAACGAATTGCCATCGTCTGCTGAATTGAGCAGGCTCTCAGCCTGCAGAACGTCCAGGTACGCCTCGTCCGGAGCTTCTCGCCCCGCAGGTATCTCTGCCGGGACGGTGGGGGCGGGCAGACTGACGGGTTCGGGGAAAACGGTGGCGCCTGGACCGCTCGGCGCCGCAGGACCGTCCATCGTGCCGCCGATGTCTTCGCCCGCCATCTGGTCGATCTGGGCGTAGGCATCGGCGACGTTGCGCAACGTCTGGGCCAGCCGCTGACCTTCCTGGCGGCCGTACTCTTGGCGCGCCGAAAGGGCCTCGGCATTCATCCTGAGATAGGTCGCCGCGGTGCTGGCGACCATCAGTCCGTCCGCAGCCCGCGGATCGGCCTGGGTCGCCTGGCTCGGCCACGTCAACGACTCGATCTGCGTCGCTTTCCGCTGCAGATCCCCCGGGTCGACCTGTACTTCGTCACCGCTCATGCATGTCCCCCGACATCGTGAATCCTCAGTCCTCCAGCACCATCTGGTACCGGCTCTCCTCACGCGGATTGATCAACCGGATCGGCAGCTGCTTGTGCCGCGGTGTCGCGATGAAGTTCTGCCGCAACATGACTCGCCCCACCCCAGGATGGGGACCCAGGTACGTCGTCGCGTTTGGCCACACCACCTTGGCATCCTCGCCGACCCGCGCGTTGATGTATCCCGCGAACTCCCGGAACTGCGGAAGCAACGTGATCACCGCCCCGGCAGCTGCCGAACGAACCACGAACTGGGTGAACAACCGGGCATCACCGAGGTTGACACTGGCGTCCACATCGTCGAACGGCATGTACACCGGATAGCGGTCGGCGGTTTCACCGACCAGCACCCCGGCCGAACCGACCGGCAACTCGTAGTGCCGGTCGCTCACCGGGCTCTCACCCAGCAGGGCCGCGCGCTGGCCGCCGTACAGGCAGGAAAAGCCCCGCGGCGTGGACGGATTGGCCAACGTCGTCAACAGCACCGTCGATGTCGGCGCCTCGCCAGGGGCGACCCGGACCCTGGTCAGGGTGTGGTCGGCGCGGGCCGACCACCACACGTCCGGACCGCCCGGTGCGACATAGGCGGCGGTGAACGTGCTGCGCCCCTTGATCATCGACCATGTTTCATGCTCGAAACTGATCTCGGTTGCTCTGTCATAGTCATCGAAGCTGCGCGCGGGCCGGGCGTCGACGCCGTGGCTGGCCAGGTGGTCGGCCACGCGCGTCGTCGACGCCACCAGATACTGTGCCAAGCCGGCCACCCCGGCGTCGCGGCGCAGGGCGGACTTGCGCGTCCGTTCCGGGTCGGCGCGCAGCAGGATCCAGGTCCGTCGGTTGGCCGGCGCTGGGTAAGGCCCCACCACCTGCTCGTAGAGGGCCACCAGCGCGGCCGGTGCCGTCCTGCCGACCCGGTACCCCGACGAGACCACGTCGGCTTCGAGGTCAGGGCAGTACGCACGGAGCAGCTCCTCGACGAAGCTGGTGTGGAGGACGTCGTCGGTCAGCGCTTCCCCGTTGACGATCACCGTCGGCGTGAATGGGCGAGGCACCAGTTCGATGGCCGACACCAGGTGATCGCCCTGCCAGCGCAGCGCCACATGATCACCGGGGATCACGGTGGCGCCCACCGCAGGTTCCGACGGGGTCGGTGGCGGCTGGCGGTGTCTGCGGCGCCAGGCGAACAGTGCGGCGACCCATCCGGTGACGCGCCGCCCCCGAATCGTCACCAGCGACCCCAGACCGATCAGCACGCCCAGCGTGACGCCCAGCCACAGCATGTCCATCTGCGCGAACAGCAGGATGCTCGCCGGGATCAGCGCCGCCGCCCATAGCGCATGACCAATGGAGAAGCGAAGCCCGAACAGGGCCAGGAATCGGTTCATCGGCGCCTCAGAGCTCTTCTGGCCAGTGCCCCGATGCCCAGCGCCAGCGCCACGCCCGCCGCGATGACCACCACCCAGGTGATGGGTGTCCGGTCCGGCGGTGGCACGTACGCCGGCGGCGGAATCTCGTTGACCTGATAGGGGATTGTCGCCGGCCCGGCGGGCACATCCCAGGTCAGCGCCGCTACCGGATCGATGACGCCGGCGCCGACGAGGTTGTTCACCCCGCCGCCGGGATGGCGTGCCGTCGAGGTGATCCGATTGATGATCTGGGCGGGTGTGTAGTCCGGAAACCGTTGGCGCAGCATGGCCGCCAGCCCGGAGACAAATGCCGCCGAGAAGGAGGTGCCGCTGATCGGGATGGGGCCGTCCTCACCCTGCAGCGCGTTGACCGGATTCCCGTCGTAACCGAGCGCCACCAGGTTCTCTCCCGGCGCGGCGGCCCCGACCCACGGGCCGTGCATGGAGAACCCGCTGGGCTGGCCGTTGGGCGCGATGGCGCCGACGGTGAGTACCAGCGGTGAGTACCAGGCCGGGGAGACGATCGTCTGCACTTGCTGCCAGCCGCGCGGGTCAGCGGGCACAGCAGGATCGGGCGGCGGATTCTGAGTGCAGTTCTGGCCGGTGTTTCCGGCCGCGGCCACGATCACCGATCCCTTGACGTTGACGGCGAAGTTGATCGCGGCGCCGACTGCGCGCTCATCGATGCGGCGGGTCACCTTGTAGCAGGCGGCCTCGCTGATGTTGATGACTTGGGCGCCCAGGTTGGCGGCGTGCACGATGGCGCGCGCCAGGCTGCGTAGCGAGCCGGCGGTCTGGGTGGTGTCGGGATTGTTCGGATCGGTGCGCGCGCCGACCGGGGAGAAGCTGTCGGAGGTCTGACGCAGCGACAGAATCCGTGCATCGGGTGCGACGCCGACGAAGGCGTCGGTAGGTGCGGGCCGCCCGGCGATCACCGACGCGGTGAGGGTGCCGTGCGCGTCGCAGTCGGACATGCCGTCTCCGCCCGCGTCGACGAAATCGCCGCCGGGTTCTGCCGGCACCCGGGGCGACCCGTTGACCCCGGTGTCGATCACGGCCACGGTTATCCCGGCGCCGGTGGCGAAGTTGTGTGCCTCGGCCAGCCGCAGATAGTTGCTGGCCCACGGTTGGTCGGCGAAGTTGGAATCTGGGAAGACAGTGGGAGCGGCGCACACCCGGCGCTGCTCCATCGGCTGGTCGGGGCCGGTTTCGTCGGGCGGAACGGCTCCGGCGTCGATGGTGGGAGGCTCTATCGCCCCGGCAGGCGGGGCGACCAGCAGCAGCATCGACAGCGCCGATACCAGCGCACCTATTCGGCGCACGCAGCTTCACCCCCCGAATCGCCCGCCCAGTGCCTGTTGCCCTGGTGCGCCCCCAGCAAACATGCCGCCCACGCGGGAGCGGCAGGGAAACTGGTATCAAGGGTACGTGTCGAGAGCACCAGGAAATCTTATGGGTGCCTCGGGAGGGGTCATTCCGCTTTCTTGGCACCCCCGAAGCGGCGAAACGGCATTCCGGCAGCCGCGCACTCGCACTTCCGCTGCTGGAATGCCGTTTCGGCGTGGAAACGGGGGTTAGGCGTCGAGGTCCTGCTCGACCAGGTCGGCCACGGTGGCCAGGGCGCCCTCGTCCTCGGACTCGACGGTCACCTCGGCGCCCTTGCCCGCCCCCAGCGTCATGATCATCAGCGCTGAGCCGGCGTCGACGGGTTCACCGCCGTCCATCGAGAGCGTGACTCCGACACCGGCGTTGACCACGGCCTCGGCGATGATCGCGGCGGGCCGGGCGTGCAGGCCGATGGCCGAGCCGACGACGACGTTCTTGGTGGGCATGGATTCTCCTTCGGGTGGTGGGGACTGATTCGGGTGGTGGGAAGGGGTGTGCTCAGGCGGCGATGAACTCGGCTTCGGCCTTGGCCGCCGCGGGTTTGATGAACTGCTTGGCCACGACCACCGACACCGCGCCGGCGAGCATGCCGGCCAGGATGGCGATGACGAAGCCGATCTTGTTCTCGATGGCGAACAGCACGAAGATGCCGCCGTGCGGGGCCCGCGACGTGGCGCCGAACGCCATCGACAGACCGCCGGTGACCGCACCGCCGATCATCATCGACGGGATCACCCGCAGCGGGTCGGCCGCGGCGAACGGGATGGCGCCCTCGGAGATGAACGACGCCCCCAGCAGCCAGGCCGCCCGGCCGTTCTCCCGCTCCGGCTCGCTGAACAGCTTCGGGCGCACCACGGTGGCCAGCGCCATCGCCAGCGGCGGCACCATGCCCGCCGACATCACCGCGGCCATGATCTCGAACGACGCGGTGGTCGAGGCCGCCAGCCCGGCGGTGGCGAACGCATACGCCGCCTTGTTGACCGGCCCGCCCAGGTCGAAGCACATCATCAGGCCCAGGATGATGCCGAGGAAGATCGCCGAGGTTCCCGACAGCCCGTTGAGCCAGTCGGTCAGGCTGGTGTTGACCCAGGCTAGCGGCCGCCCGACGAAGAAGAACATGATCAGCCCGACCGCCAGCGAGGCGAACAGCGGCACGATCACAACCGGCATCAGCCCCCGGAACCATTGCGGCACCTTCAGATTACTGATCCACAGCGCGGCGAAACCGGCGATCACACCGCCGACGATGCCGCCGATGAAGCCGCCGCCGATGAACACCGCCAGCGCACCGGCGGTGAAACCCGGTGCGATGCCGGGCCGGTCGGCGATCGCGAACGAGATGTAGCCGGCCAGTGCGGGCACCAGGAAGCCGAAGGCCAGCCCGCCCAGGGCGAACAGGATCGCGCCCAGGTACTGGAAGAAACCACCCGGGGGCAGGTCGGTCAGCGAGTTGTTCAACGCGATGTCGTTGCCGGTGTCGGCGATCTCGTACCCGCCGAACAGGAAGCCCAGCGCGATCAGCAGACCGCCGGCGGCGACGAACGGGATCATGTAGCTCACGCCGGTCAGCAGGATCTGGCGGGTCCGGGTACCCCAGCCCACCTTGCCCGCCGGCGCCCCGCCGGCTTCGCCGTCGGAGCCCGAGCCCTCGACCCGGGCCGCGTTCGGATTGTCTGCGGCGGCAACGGCTTCGGCGACCATCTTGGCCGGCTCGTTGATGGCGCGCTTGACCCCGGAGGCCACCACCGGCTTGCCGGCGAAGCGGCCCTTGTCCTTGACCCCGACATCGGTGGCGAAGATGACCGCGTCGGCGCCGGAGATGATGTCGGCGGCCAGCGGGGTGCTGCCCGAGGAGCCCTGCGTCTCGACGGTGAGCTCGACGCCGGCCTCCTTGGCCGCGGCGGCCAGCGCGTCGGCGGCCATGTAGGTGTGCGCGATGCCGGTCGGGCAGGCGGTGATCGCGACCAGGTGCTTGGCGCGTTTCTCGGCCGGCTGCTGCGCCGCCGCCGCGGGTGCGGCCTGGTCCGAACCGGCCGGCTTCGGGTTGACCACGTCGTCGACCAGGTCGACCACCTCGTCGGCGCTGCCGGCGTTGCGCAGCGATTCGACGAAGTCCTTGCGCACCAGCGCCCGGGCCAGCGCGGTGAGCAGCTTCATGTGGTCCTGCCCGCCGGACTCGGGGGCGGCGATCAGGAACGCCAGATCGGCCGGGCCGTCGGGCGCACCGAAGTCCACCGCGGGCGAGAGCCGGGCGAAGCCGATGGTCGGGGTGTCCACATAGGGGGAGCGGCAGTGCGGGATCGCGATGCCGCCGGGCAGCCCGGTCGCCGACTGGCCCTCGCGGGCCATCGCGGCGCCGACCAGACCGTCGGGGTCGTGGGTACGCCCGGCGGCGGCCAGCGCCCCGACGAGCTTGGTGATGGCGGCCTGCTTGTCACCCTCGACGTCGGTGTCGAGTAGGACCAGATCGCGGGTGATGATCGGTGGTGAGGTGGTGGAGCTGGTCATGGATCTACTCTCGTCCTTCGTTGTCAGTGCGTGGCAGGAATCGGTGAGATCGGAGAGACCTGAACGGCATTCAGGTCGATCTGCGCCGGGGTCGGCAGAGTGGTGCCGGGCAGCGCTGCCGCCGCGCTGCCGTAGCCGACGGCCATCTGCAGCCGCTGCGGCGGGACCGCCCCGCCGACCTCGGCGCGCACGTAGCCGGCCAGCGACGAATCGCCGGCGCCGACGGTGCTGCGCGGCGTGATCGGTGGCGGGG
>NZ_JBSWXU010000060.1:0-29178 GCF_056160785.1 Mycobacterium sp. ABE4_509
CGTTCGAGGCGCTGTGCCGCACCGAGCTGCACCCGCTGGGCCTGCTCGGCCTGGCCGACACACCGCGGCCCGGGGCCGGGGCGCTGTTGACCGAGCTGCAGTCGCGCGGCATCGGGGTGAAGCTGATCACCGGCGATCATCCGGTGACCGCCGCGGTGATCGCCGGTCAGCTCGGTGTCCCGGCGGCTGCGCGGGATGTGATCACCGGCGCCGACTGGGAGTCGATGACCGCCGACCAGCGCAGCGTGGCCGCCCAGCGGCACAGCGTGTTCGCCCGGATGTCGCCCGAACACAAGGTCGAGGTCGTCCACGCCCTGGAGTCGGCGGAGCTGGTCACCGTGATGGTCGGGGACGGCGCCAACGACGCCGCCGCGATCCGGGCGGCGTCGGTGGGGGTCGGCGTTGTCTCGGCCGGCAGCGACCCCGCCCGGATGGCCGCCGACGTGATGCTGCTCGACGGCCAGATCGAGGCGTTGGTGCAGGCCCTCGACGAGGGCGAACAGCTGTGGCGCCGGGTGCAGTCGGCGGTGTCGATGTTGTTGGGACACAACATCGGCGAGGTCGCCTTCGGTGTCGTCACCAGCCTGCTCACCGGCCGTCCGGCGCTGACCGCGCGCCAGATGCTGCTGGTGAACATGCTGACCGACGCGCTGCCCGCCGCCGCGGTCGCGGTCAGCGCTCAGGTACCCCATGACGGCGTGGTGCGCCACAACGAGGCCGCGATCTGGCGGGCCGTCGCCGCGCGGGGCGTGTTCACCGGCGTCAGCGCCACACTGGCCTGGGTGACCGCCATGCCGATGGTTATGCCGCGCCGCGCTGCGACCGTCGGGATGATCGGGCTGGTGCTGTCTCAGATGATGCAGACGCTCAGCGATTCGCACGGTCCGCTGGTGATCGCGACGAACGCGGGCACCCTGGTCGTCATGGCCGGCATCATCGGCACCCCGGGGGTGAGTCAACTGTTCGGCTGCACACCCGTCGGGCCGCTCGGGTGGGGTCAGGCCGCGACGGCGGCGCTGGTCGCCGGCGGGGTTGCCCGCCTGATGCCCGTGGTGATCGACCGGGTCGCGGGGCGCCTCGGATCGTCAGTCGTCGATGTCGATGACACCGATGCGCATCAACACGGTGTAGAAGTGCTCGATGGCCGGAGTCAGCAGGCGCACACCGGAGTCGACGAGGGTGTCGGTGCCGATGCCGCGCAGTACGTCGCTCACGAGGTGGAGACTAGCCCCGAAACCTCCGAGAAGGAAGGGTTACCTAACTGATGTTGGAAAGTGTTCGCCGATTCGTTACCGACCACAACGACGCGTCGAAGACGGTCCGGGAGGCCCGCAGGTTCTCGGTCCGGCTGCCCCTGGTGGGCAAGGTGGCGGTGCCGCCGCCGCAGCACCTGGCGTTCTACACCGTCCTGGGGGCGCTGGCCGCCACCGAGGTCATCCCCTGGCCGGTGGCGGTGGGCGTCGGCGTCGGGCACGCGCTGACCGTGCGCAACGCCGGCGGCGCGCAACCCGATGACGGGGCTTCGGCCCGGGCCGACCGGGCTGCCGCGCCCGCGACGGACCTGGCGACCACCTCCTAACCGCCCGGGCGCCGAAGCAGCCGCAGTATCTGTATAAAATACGATACAGCAGCGCAATAACAGGAACTACTCCGGTATGAATCGCCGATCGCTGTAGAACTTCTGTAGGATGATCGTGCTGCGGGTCTTCACGTCGGCCGCGGTCCGGATGCGCTGCAGCAGGCCTTCCAGCTCCCGCGCCGACGCGACATGCACCAGCAGCACATAGCTGTCCTCCCCGGCCACCGAATAGCACGCCTCGATTTCGGGGATGTGTTCCAGCCGGGCGGGTGCATCATCGGGTTGAGAGGGATCGAGAGGGGTGATGGCGACGAACGCCGACAACATGGCACCGACCGCCTCCGGGTTGATCCGCGCGGTGTACCCGGCGACCACGCCGCGCGATTCCAGCCGGCGCACCCGTGACTGCACCGCCGACACCGACAACCCGGCGCTGGCGGCCAGCTGGGCCAGCGTCGCGCGGCCGTCGGCCACCAGCTCCCGGACCAGCGTGCGGTCGATCTCGTCGAGTTCGACGTCGGTCATGGCCGCACTGTATCGGAGCGAGGCACCCTCGGGGGCGAAGCCGTGACCGGCCCCATCCAAACCTGGCAGCTACGGGCGCAATTCGCCGCCGGCCTGGCCCGCATGTACGGCGCCGAGGTGCCCGCCTACCACACCCTGGTCGAGGCCAGCGCCGAGGTGAACCGCGCATTCGCCGACACGCACACCGATGCGCAGCGGCTCGGTTCACTGTCCCGGGTCACCGCCGAACGTCACGGCGCCATTCGGGTGGGCGATGCCCACGAACTGGCCCAGGTCGCCGACCTGTTCGCCGCGTTCGGGATGCACCCGGTGGGCTACTACGACCTGCGCGAAGCCGCGTCCCCGGTACCGGTGGTGTCCACCGCGTTCCGCCCGGTCGACCCGGAAGAGCTGGCCCGCAATCCGTTCCGGGTGTTCACCTCGATGCTCGCCACCGCCGACCGCCGCTTCTTCAACCCGGACCTGCGCTCTCGCGTCGACGGGTTCCTCACCCGCCGTGAACTGTTCGACCCCACGTTGATCGCGCGGGCGCTGCGCATCGCCGCGGCCGGCGGCTGCCCGGCGACGGAAGCCGACCAGTTCGTCGCCGACGCCGTGTCGGCGTTCGCGCTGTCGCGAGAACCGATCGACCGCGCCTGGTACGACGAACTGGCGCAGGTGTCGGCGGTCGCCGCCGACATCGCCGGCGTCACCACCACCCATGTCAACCATCTCACCCCCCGGGTTCTCGACATCGACGAACTGCAACGGTCGATGACCGCCCGCGGCATCACCATGATCGACCACATTCAGGGCCCGCCCGCCACCGGCGGGCCCCGGGTACTGCTCCGGCAGACGTCGTTTCGGGCGCTGGCCGAGCCGCGCCGGTTCCGGCTGTCCGACGGCACCGTCACCGAGGCCACGCTGCGGGTTCGCTTCGGCGAAGTCGAGCAGCGCGGGGTGGCGCTGACCCGCGCCGGCCGGGCACGCTACGACGCGGCGATGGCAGCCCCCGACCCCGCCGCGGTCTGGGATCAGCACTTTCCGGACAGTGACACCGAGATGGCCGCCGCCGGACTCGCCTACTACGTTGCCGGCGATCCAGCCAAACCCGTTGTCTACGAAGATTTCCTGCCTGCTTCGGCGGCGGGGATCTTCCGCTCCAATCTCGACACCGACACCGCCGCCACCGACGGCTCCGACGAATCGCACTACAGCCTGCAGTGGATGGCCGGCCAGATCGGCCGCCACATCCACGATCCCTACGACCTCTACGAGAAAGTCTCCTGCTCATGACCACCGTTGTCACCACACCGCTGCCCACCGCCGACGAACTGTGCAGCCGCGTGCGCGACGCACTGGCCGCCGTGGGCGCGTCGGTCGAACTCGGCGACCCCGGCGCCCCGGCCGAACTCGGCGGTGCCCTGCCGGCTAGCACCCCGATCACCGGCGACGTGCTGTTCACTCTTCCCGAGACGACCGTCGAGCAGGCAGACGTGGCGATCGCCGAAGCCGCCGCCGCATTCGCGTCCTGGCGAACGACCCCGGCGCCGGTGCGCGGCGCACTGGTGGCGCGGCTCGGTCAGCTGCTCGTCGAGCACAAGACCGCACTGGCCGCCCTGGTCAGCATCGAGGCCGGCAAGATCACCTCCGAGGCCGCCGGCGAGGTGCAGGAGATGATCGACATCTGCGAGTTCGCCGTCGGGCTGTCGCGCCAGCTCTACGGCAGGACCATCGCCTCGGAGCGGCCCGGCCACCGGCTGATGGAGACCTGGCACCCACTCGGCGTGGTGGGCGTCATCACCGCCTTCAACTTCCCGGTCGCCGTGTGGGCCTGGAACACCGCTGTCGCGCTGGCCTGCGGCGACACCGTGGTGTGGAAACCCTCGGAACTGACCCCGCTGACCGCGCTGGCCTGCCAGGCGCTGCTTGAGCAGGCCTGCGCCGAGGTCGGCGCGCCCCCGGCGGTGAGCCGGCTGATCCTGGGCGGACGCGAGGTCGGCGAACGTCTCGTCGACGACCCGCGGGTGGCGCTGCTGTCGGCGACCGGTTCGGTGCGGATGGGCCGGCAGGTGGGCCCGCGGGTGGCGCAACGGTTCGGCAAGGTGCTCCTGGAACTCGGCGGCAACAACGCCGCCGTGGTGACCCCGGCAGCCGACCTGGACCTGGCGGTGCGCGGCACCGTGTTCTCGGCGGCCGGTACCGCCGGGCAGCGCTGCACGACACTGCGCCGGCTGATCGTGCACTCGTCGGTGGCCGACGAACTGGTGTCGCGGATCGTGTCGGCCTACCGGCAGCTGCCGGTGGGCGATCCGTTCGATTCCGCGACGCTGGTCGGGCCGCTGATCCACGAGACGGCCTACCGCGACATGGTCGGCGCCCTGCAGCAGGCCCGGGCCGAAGGCGGGGAGGTCACCGGCGGTGAGCGGGTCGACCTGGGCGCCTCGGAGGCGTTCTTCGTCGAGCCCGCCGTCGTGCGTATGCCGGCGCAGTCCGCAATCGTGCACACCGAGACGTTCGCACCGATCCTCTACGTGCTGACCTACGACACCCTCGAAGAGGCCATCGAGTTGAACAACGCGGTGCCGCAGGGACTGTCGTCGTCGATCTTCACCACCGACATCCGCGAAGCCGAACGTTTCCTGGGCCCCGAGGGCTCGGACTGCGGCATCGCCAACGTCAACATCGGCACCTCCGGCGCCGAGATCGGCGGGGCGTTCGGCGGTGAGAAGGAGACCGGCGGCGGGCGCGAATCCGGATCCGATGCGTGGAAGGCCTACATGCGACGGTCGACCAACACCGTCAACTACTCCTCGGAGCTACCGCTCGCCCAGGGTGTCCACTTCGGCTGACCCGTTTTTGCCCGGGGCGCATACTCGGGGCATGGAACTGGAAGGCAAGGTCGCCGTGGTCACCGGCGGCGCATCGGGAATCGGGCGGGCGCTGGCCGCGCAACTGGCGGCGGCGGGAGCGCGAGTCGTGGTCGGCGACCTCGACGAACCAGGTGTCCAGCACACCGCCGAGCAGATCCGGGCCGCCGGCGGAGCGGCCATGGCGCTGCGCGCCGACGCGGCCGACACCACCGACATCGAGGCCCTGCTCAGGCTGGCCGGCGAAGAGTTCGCACCCGTCGACATCTACGTCGCCAACGCCGGCGTCATCGGAAAACCCGCCCTGGGAACCGAATCCGACTGGGACGTCATCCTCGATGTCAACCTGCGCGCCCACATCCGCGCCGCCCGGCTGTTGATACCGCACTGGCGCTCCACCGGTTCGGGCCACTTCGTGTCCGTCGCCTCGGCGGCCGGCCTGCTCACCCAACTCGGGGCGGCCGGCTACGCCGTGAGCAAGCACGCCGCGGTCGGCTTCGCCGAGTGGCTGGCGATCACCTACGGCGACGACGGCATCGGGGTCAGCTGTGTGTGCCCGCTCGGAGTGGAAACGACGCTGCTGCAGACGATCCGCGGTATCGACGATCCCGATGCACAACTCGGTGCGTCGTCGATCGAACAGTCCGCAGCGGTGATCAGCGCCGACGAGGTGGCCGCGGCGACACTCGCGGCGGTGCGCGCCGGCCGGTTCATGGTGCTGCCGCATCCGGAGCTGCTCGAGATGTACCGGCACAAGGGCGCCGACTACGACCGCTGGATCACCGGGATGCGCCGCTACCAACGGGCGCTGCGGGGCTGAGCCCGCTCAGCTCGAGACCGTCTTGCCGGCGAACTCCTGGAAGGCCGAAAACGCCCGCGCACCATAGATCGTGGCAGGTCCACCGTGCATCATGATGCCTACCGCGATGGCTTCGGCGGCCTCCTGCTCGGATGCACCGGCGCGCGCCGCACCCTTCGCGTGCGAGGCGATACAGCCGTCACAGCCGGCCACGATGCCGATCGTCATCGCCATCAGCTCCTTGACCTTCCGGCTGAGCGCACCGTCGGTGAGTGCGGCCTCACTGATCGCGTTGAAGCCCTGGTAGACATCCGGGATCATCTGCCGCAGCGCGCGGTGCTCGGGCCGCAGCTCGGCAAGCACGTCGTGGTAATGCTGTTCACCGTCCATACCTTCGAGTGTTCCCCGGTGCCGCGGTGGGCAACAGGGCCGAAAGTAACCGCGTCAGCGACGGCGCAACGTCAGGTGAAAGTCCTTCGGCATCAGGGTGAGCCGCTCGGCGACCTGAAGCCGGTACTGCGGGTCGGGGATCAGGTCGTAGCGGCGCAACAACACCGCCAGCAGCAGCACCGCCTCATGCAGGGCGAACTGCCGTCCGATACAGGAGCGCGGCCCCGTCCCGAACGGTTTGTACAGCCCGGCCGGGCGGGCCCTGACCTGCTCGGGCGCGAACCGATCCGGGTCGAAGGAGTCCGGGTCGGGCCCCCAGCGCGGGTCGCGGTGCAGCGACATCGTCATCGCCAGCACCCAGTCTCCCTTGCGCATCGGGTGCACCCCGGCCAGCACGGTGTCCTCGCGGGCGGCCCGGTAGTAGCCGGGGACGGTGGGATGCAGCCGCAGCGCCTCGTCGAACACCCGGCGCAGGTAGCGCAGCTTGGCGATCAGCTCGAATCCGGGCCGGCCCTGCTCACCCCAGACCTCGGCGATCTCGGCACGAGCCCGATCGGCGACCTCTGGATGCTGCGACAGGAAGTACAGCGCGAAAGACAATGCCCCCGAGGTCGTCTCATGCCCGGCTACGAGGAAGTTGATCAGCTGATAGCGGATGTTGGCCGGATCGAGGTCGGAGCGCAGCATCAGCTCGAGCAGATCGTCGTGGTTTCCCAGGCCCGCACGCAGCCGCTCGGCGACGATCTCGTCGGCGATCCGGTGCATCGCCTCGGCGTGGCCCGCCACGGCGCGTTCGGCGCGGTGGGCCACCCAGCGGGGCAGGAAGGTCTGCCGCAACACACCGACACGGTCGGCCCCCTTGAGGCCTGCCACCATGTGTTCGACGAACGGGTGCGGGGTTTCGGTCTCGAACGTGCCGAACGAGTGCCCGGCCGCGCACCGGCCGATCGTCTCCAGCGTCGCACGGGTGGCGTCGGCCGAGACGTCGACCGTGGCGCGCGTATCCCAGCGGTCGGTGAGTTCGTCGGCGACGTCGAACATGATCGCGTGGTACTGACGCATCGCCTGCTGACTGAACGCCGGCATCAGCACGTCGTGGGCCCTGGCCCAGTTCGGTTCGTCGTTGTAGGCGGTGAACAGACCGTCTCCGCCGAGCAGGCGCAGCGCCTCGATGTCGGGTCCGACGTGTTTGCAGAACCGGCTCTCGTCGCTGAGCTCGACCACGGCATCGGGACCGGCGGCCACGACGTAGCGCGCCCCGAGGAAACGGAACTCGAAGACCGGACCGAGACGCGCCAGAGCCATCGCCGACTGCGACGGGGTGTCCGCGTCGAAGGCCAGCACGTCGCCGATGACCGGTATCCGGCGGCCCGGGCGAGGCAACTTGGGATACGAGCGCCGGTCATCGACGATGGACATGACCCCACCCTGCGCCGCTGTTGTACATGTGTCAAGTAGCATCGGTGCCATGGCGGAACCACGGCGTCGACTCTCCCCCGACGATCGTCGCAACGAGTTGCTGGCACTGGGCGCCCAGGTGTTCGGCCAGCGGCCCTACGACGAGGTGCGCATCGACGAGATCGCCGAGCGCGCCGGGGTGTCCCGCGCCCTGATGTATCACTACTTTCCGGACAAACGCGCCTTCTTCGCCGCCGTCGTACGCGCCGAAGGCGAGCGCCTGTTCGAGGCCACCAACACCCCGCGCGAGCCCGGTCAGACGCTGTTCGGGCAGGTCCGCGCCGGCGTACTGGCCTACCTGCACTACGACGAGGGGCATCCGCACGGCGCCTGGGCCGCCTACATGGGGATGGGCCGCTCCGATCCGGTGCTGCGCGGAATCGAAGACATCGACAACGACCGACAAGCCAATCGCATCATCGACCGCATCACCGAGGCGGTGGGCGGCGGAATCGACTCCAAGGTCGAACGCGACCTGCGCGCGACGATCTACGGCTGGCTGGCGTTCACCTTCGAGATGTGCCGGCAGCGCCTCCTCGACCCGTCGCTCGACGCCGACTTCATCGCCGATCTGTGCGCTCACGGCCTGCTCGACGCCGTCGCCCGGGTCCCGGGCATCCCGGCGGCACTGGCCGACGCCGTGGCACCGGCGGCGCGCTGAGCTCAGCTCTCGCCGATCTCGGGCACCTCGCGACCGCAGCGGTTGCGGAAATCCACCGACGGCTGCCGGATTCCCTGAAGCTCGGCCTTGACCTGCGGATTGGTGTCCAGGAACTCGGCCAGGGCAACTCTGCGCTGGTCAGGGGGAAGGTCGGCGACCGTGCTGAAGAACTCGTTGACCGGCGGATGGGTGTACAGATACGCCGTCGTCGCCGCCAGCACACCGGTCATCACACCCGCCAGATCCGCCGACGAGCAATTCGGCGGCGGCTGCGACGCGGCCGGCGCCGCGGCGCCCAACGACACGGCACCGACGGCGAACACGGCCGCCAGGGTGCGCCGTGCCGGAATCCCGTCACCCATCTTGTCCTCCTCGATCGCTGCGCGTACTCATCGACGTCCGCCACCCGGCCGGCCACCACCACCGAAGTCCGGGCCACCCGGGCCCCCGATACCGGGACCCCCGGGGCCACCTGGGCGTCCGGGCAGACCGGGATCCACATTGAAGTAGAGCCCGCCGTTCCAGAGATCGTCACAGGCGTAATAGCCCCAGTCGCAGGGGTACGGCACGTAAGGACCCGCCGTGGTGCCCGGACCGGCCCCGGTGTCGGAGCCCCGCACCTCGCCCTGCGAACAGATGGTCGTCCCGCTCGCGCTGGTGCAATCAGCCGATGCCGCCGGCGCGCCGGACAGCGTCGGGATCACCAGTACCGGGACGACAAGCCAGTACCCGAACCGCATCGGCCACTCCTCCCCCGCGACGCCGGTGGTGGCCCGGTCCCTCGAACACGGCACCATGTCCGCACAGCCCTACCGACAACCCTAGAATGCGCCACCCGGACCTCATCCCCCACAACGGGGGAAATCCTCGCGACGAATGCGCCGAGTGTCCACCGGCCCGACGGTGCGGCGGTAGTGTCCGAACCGCCCCGGGGTCCTCGGTGCGACGCCCCCTAGTCGTCTGCCACCGAGCGACTCCGGGCCTCGCAGGAATTCCTCCACCGCAAGCTCAATCGGTGATCAACCCGATGCGCCTGGCCTCACTGACCGCCTCCGCACGGGAGGCCGCGCCGAGCTTGCGGTAGATCGACGTCGCCTGACTCTTGACCGTCTCCCTGCCGATCACCAGCTCGTCGGCGATCTTCTGCAACGACAGGTGCGTGGCCAACAGGGGGAGCAGTTTCAGCTCGGCACCGGTCAACGGACGGGTGCCACCGGCCGCCATTGCCCGCACCCTGTCCACCCGCTGAGCCAGCGCCACCGCATCGGGCTCGCGGCGACGGGCCCACTGCGCGGCGTCGAGATGCCTGCTCATCATGTCGGCGTCGCCGATCACCGCACCACTCCAGGCCAGCAACCCGTGCCCCAGCAGCGCGGTTCGAGCCGCCAGCTGCCCCAGCCGCCGTAGCAGACCCTCGGTGATCCCCGCCGCCTCGCGCGTGGCGTCCACATCGCCGAACCGCGCCGACATCACCGCGCTGGTCGCATACACCACCACCATCGGCACCACATCGCACAGGTCGTACTTGTCGGCCAGTTCGCGGGCGGAAACGCTGCGCGCGGTGGCGGCCTCGTCGTCGCCGGCCGCCAGATCGACGAGAGCCAGATGGGCCAGCGCCACAGCCTGAAAACCCGGGAGGTCATCGGTGACGGTCAGGGCGGCCTCGAACAGAGCCCTGGCCCGTGACACATGCCCCAGCATGGATTCGGCCTCGCCCTTCATCACCGTCGCCGCACCCCACCACGGGTTGCTCAGATGATCGCCGGCCGCACACACCACCTCGGCGTGGCGCACCACATCGTGCACTCCGCCAACTCCGACAAGGGAACCCAGCAGTGCGGCGGCCACCTTCACCGACGGTGTCCCGTCGGCCAGCGGCAACCCGCGATCCGCCCGGTGCGCGAGCAGCAGTGAGCGCTGAATCAGCTCCGCATCGCCGGTCGTCACCCCCAGCCAGGCCCGCGCGATCGCCGCATCCGGGTACTCGGCGAACGTCCGCGAATCCAGCAACCCCAGACGCCGGGCAAGCACCCCGGCCCGGCCGTCGAACCCCAGCCGCACCGCATCGCGTCCCACCAACGAGGCCGCGCGGCCGCGGTCCTGCGCATCCACCGCGCAGCCCAGAGCTCCCTCGATGTCCCCCTCACCCTGCAGGAGATCAGCAGCGCGCGAAGCCAGTTCGCGAAACCGTCGCGGCGAGGCCACCCGAAGCCGCCGCTGCAACACGTCGCCGAACAGCCGGTGGTAGCGGTACCAGCGGCGGTGCGGGTCAAGAGAGACCAGGAACAGATTGCCCGACGCAGACAGCGACTCCAACATCCGGGCGGAATCCTCCCGGCCGAGAACCGCGTCGAGCTGGTCCGCCCGGAAGCGCTGCAGCACAGCGGATTCAACAAGAAAGGTGGCCGTGTCACCATCGAGACGGCCGAGTATCTCTTCGACGAGATAGTCCATCACCACCGGATGGCGACCGGACACCGAGGCGGCATCGGCACCGTCGCGCAGTGCCATCCCGCACAGCACGAGCCCGGCCGGCCACCCTTCGCAGCTCTCGACGACGGCCGACACCGTGGCGTCGTCGTATTCTCCGCTGATCCGCCGCAGGGCAGCCGAGGACTCCTCGCCGGTGAACCGCAGCTGAGCCGGACCGACCTCGACAAGCGCCCGATCGAGCCGGCGGCGGGCGGTCTCGAGGGGCAGCAGGTGCCGGCCCACCACGACGACGGTCATCGACGGCGGCGCGGCGTCGATCAGGGTCCGCAGCGTGTCGATCGCGTCCGGAACGCGCAGTTCGTGTGCGTCGTCGATCACCAGCACCAGCGGGGGGCTGTCCTCCAGGCACCGCACCACCGCAGGGACCAGGTGGCTGGCCGGGGGCCGCCCCGGCCCGGACAGATAGCCCAGCAGGTCGCTGTGGACACCCTCGACGCGCTGAATGGCCGTCGCGATGTGCAACAGCAGGTGGGTCGGGTCCTCGTCCAGGCTGTCCACGCGTATCCAGGCGAACGGCCGCTCGTCCTCGGCGTCCCACAATGCAACCGCCGTGGTCTTGCCGTAGCCGGCCGGCGCGGTGACGGCCACGAGGGCACCGTGTCGGCCCGCCCGCAGCCGATGCACCAACCGGGGACGGCGGATGACCCCCTCGGCGATCCGCGGTCCCCCGATCGTGGCAGCCGGCACATGCGGCTGCCAGTCCCCCGCCACCACCGGGCGATCGTATTCCGAATTCTGACCGAGTGTGCCAGTTTGTGGCCGGGTCGCCGGCACACCGACGGCTGTCGGACCCGGTTGGCACCATGGACGTGTGAGCCGCGTGCCCTCGACGACCGACCCGATGACCCGCTTCAGCGCGCTGACGCGCGAGTGGTTCACCGGCACCTTCGTCGAGCCCACCCCGGCGCAGGCGCAGGCGTGGAACGCCATCGCCGACGGCGAGAACACACTGGTCATCGCGCCGACCGGGTCGGGAAAGACGCTCGCCGCGTTCCTGTGGGCGATCGACGGGCTGACCCGTGAGCCCCCCTCGCACGCTGCAGGGGCCCGGTCCACCCGGGTGCTGTACGTATCCCCGCTCAAGGCGCTGGCCGTCGACGTCGAACGTAACCTGCGCACCCCGCTGACCGGCATCGCGCGCATTGCCGAACGCACCGGTCAGCCACCACCGGCCATCAGCGTGGGGGTGCGGTCCGGCGACACCCCACCGGCCAAGCGCCGGGAGCTGATCACCAAGCCGCCCGACATCCTGATCACCACGCCCGAGTCGCTGTTCCTGATGCTGACCTCGGCCGCCCGCGACACCCTGGCCGGGATACAGACCGTCATCGTCGACGAGGTGCACGCCGTGGCCGGCACCAAGCGCGGCGCGCATCTGGCCCTGTCGCTGGAGCGCCTCGACGCGATGCTCGCACACCCTGCGCAGCGCATCGGGCTGTCGGCGACGGTGCGCCCGGCCGAGGAGGTCGCCCGGTTCCTGTCCGGGTCGTCCCCCACCACCATCGTGGCGCCCCCGGCGGCCAAGACATTCGACCTGACCGTGCAGGTGCCGGTGCCCGACATGGCCAACCTCGAGGACAACTCGATCTGGCCCGAGGTCGAGCAACGCATCGTCGACCTGGTCGAGGCGCACAACAGCTCGATCGTGTTCGCCAACTCGCGCCGCCTGGCCGAACGGCTGACCGCGCGGCTCAACGAGATCCACGCCGAACGCGCCGGGCTCGAACTGGGCTCGCACAATCTGGGGGTAGCCGGCGGTGCGCCGGCACACATCATGGGCAGCGGGCAGACCTTCGGCGCCGAACCCGTACTGGCCCGCGCCCATCACGGCTCGGTCAGCAAGGAGGCCCGAGCCGAGGTCGAGGACGCGTTGAAGAGCGGCCGGCTCAAGGCCGTGGTCGCGACGTCGAGCCTGGAACTCGGCATCGACATGGGTTCGGTCGATCTGGTGATCCAGGTCGAGACCCCGCCGTCGGTGGCCAGCGGCCTGCAGCGCATCGGCCGGGCCGGGCATCAGGTCGGCGAGATCAGCCAGGGGGTGCTGTTCCCCAAACACCGCACCGACCTGATCGGCTGCGCCGTCAGCGTGCAACGGATGCTGGCCGCTCAGATCGAGACCATGGCCGTCCCGGCCAACCCGCTCGACGTGCTCGCCCAGCACACCGTGGCCGCCAGCGCGCTGGAGCCGATCGACGCGGACCGCTGGTTCGACACCGTGCGGCGCAGCGCCCCGTTCGCGACGCTGCCACGCAGCGCGTTCGAGGCCACACTGGACCTGTTGTCGGGCAAGTACCCGTCCACGCAGTTCGCCGAACTGCGTCCGCGCATCGTCTACGACCGCGATGCCGGCACCCTGACCGCACGGCCCGGGGCGCAGCGGCTGGCCGTCACCTCCGGCGGCGCCATCCCCGACCGGGGCCTGTTCACCGTCTACCTCGCTTCGTCGGCCGACTCCGAGAAGCCCTCGCGGGTAGGTGAACTCGATGAGGAGATGGTCTACGAGTCACGCCCCGGCGACGTCATCTCGCTGGGTGCGACGAGCTGGCGGATCACCGAGATCACCCATGACCGGGTGCTGGTCGTGCCCGCCCCGGGCGAGCCGGCACGGCTGCCGTTCTGGCGCGGCGACGGCGTCGGCAGGCCGGTCGAACTCGGCGCGGCGATCGGCGCGTTCACCGGTGAGCTGGCCAGGCTTGACCGCGACGGGTTCGAAACGCGCTGCCGTGAAGTCGGTTTCGATGCCTTCGCCACCGACAATCTCTGGCAGCTGATCGACGAACAGCGCCAGGCCACCTCGGCGGTGCCGTCGGACAGCACGCTCGTCGTCGAACGGTTCCGCGACGAACTCGGCGACTGGCGGGTCATCCTGCACTCCCCCTACGGACTTCGGGTGCACGGGCCGCTCGCGCTGGCAGTGGGCAAGCGGCTCTACGAGCGCTACGGCATCGACGAGAAACCCACCGCCTCCGACGACGGCATCATCGTGCGCCTACCCGACACCGACGACCGGCCGCCGGGTGCCGACATCTTCGTCTTCGATCCCGACGAGATCGAACCGCTGGTCACCACCGAGGTCAGCGGCTCGGCGCTGTTCGCCTCCCGGTTCCGCGAGTGCGCCGCCCGCGCGCTGCTGCTGCCGCGCCGCCACCCGGGCAAGCGATCGCCGCTGTGGCATCAGCGCCAGCGCGCCGCGCAGCTGCTCGACGTGGCCAGGGGCTACCCGGATTTCCCGATCGTGCTGGAAGCGGTGCGCGAGTGCCTGCAGGACGTCTACGACGTGCCGAGCCTCACCTCGTTGATGGGGCGCATCGCCGCGCGCCGGGTGCGCCTGCTGGAGGTCGAGACCCAGACACCGTCACCGTTCGCCGCCTCGCTGCTGTTCGGCTACGTCGGCGCGTTCATGTACGAGGGCGACAGCCCCCTGGCCGAACGCCGCGCCGCCGCGCTGGCTCTGGACCCGACGCTGCTGGCCGAACTGCTGGGCCGGGTCGAGCTGCGCGAACTCCTCGACGCCGACGTGGTGGCTGCGACCTCGTCCCAGCTGCAGCATCTGGCCCCGGACCGGCTGGCCCGCGACGCCGAGGCGGTGGCCGACCTGCTGCGCCTGCTGGGTCCGCTGACCCTCGAGGAGGTCGCCGCCCGCAGCACCACCGAGGACGTCGGCGGCTGGCTGGAGGGCCTGCTGACGGCCAAGCGCGCCCTGCCGGTGGCCTACGCCGGGCGGACGTGGTGGGCGGCGATCGAGGACATCGGAAGGCTGCGCGACGGTGTCGGTGTCGCCGTCCCGATCGGCGTCCCGATCGCGTTCCTCGAACCGGTCGTCGACCCGCTGGGTGAACTGTTGTCCCGCTTCGCCCGTACCCGGGGGCCGTTCACCACCACCGAGGCCGCCGCCCGCTTCGGGCTCGGCTTGCGGGTGACCGCCGACTTACTGGGCCGGCTGGCGGTGGACGCGAAGCTGGTGCGCGGCGAATTCAGCGACGCGGTGGGCGATTCCGGCGAGCAGTGGTGTGATGCCGAGGTGCTGCGCATTCTTCGGCGGCGCTCGCTGGCGGCCCTGCGGGCCCAGATCGAGCCCGTCAGTACCGCCGCTCTCGGCCGCTTCCTGCCGCCCTGGCAGCTGCTGGGCGCCGAGTCGGTGTCCGGAGTCGACGGGCTGGCCGCGGTCATCGACCAGCTCGCCGGGGTGCCGCTACCCGCCTCGGCGGTCGAACCGTTGGTTCTCGGGCAGCGGGTACGTGACTACCAGCCGGGCATGCTCGACGAGCTGCTCGCCTCCGGGGAGGTGCTGTGGTCCGGTGTCGGCGCACTGTCCGCTGCAGACGGCTGGGTGGCCTTCCACCCGGCCGACACCGCGCCGCTGTCACTGGCACCACCGGGCGAGCTGGAGTTCACCGACGTGCAACGGGCGGTGCTCGACGCGTTGTCCGGCGGCGGGGCCTACTTCTTCCGCCAGCTGTCGCTCGACGGGGTTCCCAACGAGTCGCTCAAAGAGGCTCTTTGGCAACTGATCTGGTCCGGCCGGGTCAGCGGTGACACATTCGCCCCGGTGCGGGCCCTGCTGTCAGGTCCGCGCGGCACCGGATCGCGGCGGGCGGCGGCGCCGTCACACCGGCACCGGCGTCCCCCACGGCTGAGCCGCTACAGCCTGAGTTCGAGCGCGCTGAGCCATCGTGACTCCGACCCCACGGTGGCCGGACGGTGGTCGGTGCTGCCGCCCGCCGAGACCGATACCACCGTCCGGGCGCATTTCCAGGCCGACCAGCTGCTCGCCCGGCACGGTGTGCTCACCAAGGGCGCCGTCGCCGCCGAGAACGTGCCCGGCGGGTTCGCTTCGCTGTACAAGGTGTTGACCGCGATGGAAGAAGCCGGGCGATGCCAGCGCGGATACTTCGTCGAATCGCTGGGCGGCGCCCAGTTCGCCACCGCCAGCACCGTCGACCGGCTGCGCAACCACGCCGACAGCATCGATGACCGGCAGGGCGCGCTGCGGGCAGTCGTACTGGCCGCCGCCGATCCGGCCAACCCGTTCGGCGCGGCGCTGCCGTGGCCGGCCCGCGACACCGAGGCCGAGACGGCACACCGGCCCGGCCGCAAGGCCGGGGCGCTCGTGGTGCTCGTCGACGGCGAGCTGGCCTGGTTCGTCGAACGCGGCGGCCGGTCACTGCTGAGCTTCACCACCGACACCGAGACATCCAACGCGGCGGGCGCGGCACTGGCCGAGTTGGTGACCCGACGGCGGGTCCCGGGACTGCTGGTGGAGCGAATCGACGGGGCCGCGGCTCTGGATCAGCGGGACTCCCCTGCCGGCGACGCACTGTTGGCCGCCGGGTTCGCCCGCACTCCGCGCGGACTGCGGCTGCGCTGATGCCCGAGGGCGACACCGTGTTCCGTGCGGCCGACACGCTGCGCTCGGCGCTGCAGGGGCACGAGCTGACGCGTTGCGACGTCCGGGTCCCGCGCTACGCCGCGGTGGACCTGCGCGGTCAGGTGGTCGACGAAGTGCTCAGCCGGGGAAAGCACCTGTTCATTCGGGTCGGCGCGGCCAGTATCCATTCGCATCTGAAGATGGACGGGGCGTGGGTGATCGGCCGGGTGCGGGCTGCCCCGCACAAGGTGCGCATCGTCCTGGAGACCAGCCGATCCCGGGCCTCGGGTGTGGATCTCGGGGTGCTCGAGATCCTGGACCGCGACACCGACATGGCCGCCGTCGAACACCTCGGACCCGACCTGCTGGGCGCCGACTGGTCGGCCGAGGCGGCCGCGGCCAACCTGGTCGCCGACCCGGGCCGCCCGCTGGCCGAGACGCTGCTGGACCAGCGGGTGATGGCCGGCGTGGGCAATGTGTACGCCAACGAGCTGTGTTTCGTGTTCGGGTTACGTCCCGGTACCGCAGTCGCCGAGTTGCCCGACCCGGTCCGCGTCGCCCATCGCGCCCAGCAGATGTTGTGGCTGAACAGGTTACGGGTCAACCGGACCACCACCGGCAACACCAGACCCGGTCAGGACCTCTGGGTATACGGTCGGGCCGGGCTGCCGTGCCGGCGCTGCGGAACACTCATCGAGACCGACCGGGACACCGAGCGGGTCACCTACTGGTGCCCCGCCTGCCAGAAATAGTTGTCACTGGGCAGCGGCCCTCGAACCACACACTCGATCACCAAGGTCAATGCGGCGTCACCTGCTGTTGGCAAGATATTTAGTGCACATCGACCAGCTTGGTGGTAATCTATCCTGCAGCGCCGCAGGTCGGGGGACCTGCAAGAAAGGCTGCCCAGTCTGGTCCTGGCAAACTTTCACGTTGCGCTCCAAGCGGGGGATTCGCACAATGGCCAGTGGCCACAGGAGATTTGCACCTGGGAGCTGTAGCCGGGCTCGATGCAACCTGGTTGCGGTGGTGGGCACCATTGCGGTGGCCCCATCTTTGGTCGTCACTGCCAGCATCCTCGGCGGTGCTTCGGGCGACCTTCCTAGGAACGCTCTCGTGGCAACAGCTCCAGTACCCCCCCGCACCGATAACCTTCAGGACCATTCACAGGTTCTGATGAGTGACTCCGAACAGTACTGCGGACGAGCCAGTTCCAACTTCGGGGTTGCGGGCTCGGTCTATATCGTCAGTGGCGTCGCGACGTGCCAGGAAGCAAGATCTGCTGTCGACACCTTTCTCAACGTCCCAGGGCTCGAGCAGACACGCATCGGCACAACAATAGTCAATGACTGGCAATGCCAGAGCTATTCCGACGTCCATGGCGATCTGGGCGAGCAACTCGTCGGCTGCGTACGAGGTCATGAAGGTCAGGACCACGTCATCCTGGTCAACTGAGGAACTGCCACTCGACGAATTCACCTGGGAATGCGACAAATCGGAAGGAGTGACTGATCAACGATGATGAAAGTATCAGTCGTGCTGTTGGCTACGTGGGCGACGACCATCGCCCTAGGCCCGTCAGCCTACGCGTATCCAACCGTCAACTCAGATGACGAGATGTGTGCGTCGCTCAACGACGACGGCAGGGTCTCAATGGTGTCGTGGATGTCGACGTACTTCAAGCTCAAGATCCCCGATGAGATCGCCAGGGGCAACGGCGAGCACACCAACCCGCATCCAACTGAACTCTACAGCCAGCAGATGGTTGATGCGGTAGCAGCCGCATGCCCTGAGTTACTAGGTTCGTTGGCTCAAGCGCACGCGGACATCGATCAACTTTCGCTCAACGATCGGGCGGTGCTCGTCGATATGGCGGGCGATAGGAACCTGGCCGATGGATGAGGAAACGGCTGCATTGCTGCAGCGAAGGCTCTGTTGCTCAATAGCAAGGGGAACGATGAAGAGACTACTGGTATTGGGCGCGGCTCTCGCGACGGCGACTGGCGTGATGTTCGCCGCCCCGGCCGCGGCCGAGAATATGAGCGTCATCTATCACACCGACCACGGTCCCGTGACGACGACCTGGCTCAGAAGTGGCCTCGCCGACAATGATTCCGGGGGTACTCCCTTCGTTGAGGTGCTGACCATAAATCCCACGATCGGGACGGCAACCATGAACCCTACCGGAGGCTGGACTGCTATCTGCCCTGACGGTACGCGGCGGGCAAGCGGGACGGGTTCTAGCTACAAAGTCGGCCCGCATTCGGAGGCAACGGGGTTGCTGTACTTCGAAGGCCCAGCGTGCGCGGCCGTGGCGCTCGACACCGTGTCGGGGCCAGAAGGCATCATCGGGCCGGGAGCATGAGGCCGGTAACCGCAGCAGGGCCGGCGGTGACGGACATCGCGCTTGCCGCCCGAGCCGGCGCCGCATCCGAGTCGGGATTACGCGCAATCGTTGCGGCGGAATCAATGAGGGCCGCGATCACCGCCGGGATGCCAGCGATGCTAGGGGCGTTGTGTCTGATACTCGCTGCGCCGGCCGCCGCCGACACCAGCAACACCGTGCTAGTGCCAGGCGGGTCGGTGACCATTACGTGGCGGAGCGGGGGAATCGAGCAATCGCGGTCCGGCGATCCAATCGCCACCGTGTACGTGTTCACGAGTAACGACAGCCCAGGTCTACTGTTCTTGAACGAGAACAGGGAATGGGCCGCGATATGCGCTGACGGCGCCAGGCTGCCCTCGACGGTCGGCTGGCAGGAGATCCCGCCGCAATCGTCAGCGGCCGGTCAGTTCTATTTTGAGGGTCCGGCGTGCCCGCCTGTCGCGCTCGACCTTGGCGACACCGTGATCGGGCCTGGCGCATGATTGCCCGCACAACCACCGCGGCACCGCCCAGCTACGGGACCACGGCAGACATTGCGCGGAATTCCTTGGCGAGCCGCCGCAGCGACGTGACGGTGCATTCTGCCAACACAACACAACTCTGCACCGCCTCTCACGTCAGCAACACAGGCTCGACACACGAAGCCGAACAAGAGGCTACGCGGCCCAACCAACAGAGAAGGTTGCGATGAGACACACGTTGAAGGTGACCACCATTTCGTTCATCGCCGTTTGTCTTTCCTTACTGCACACGCCAGCCTCCGCTTCGGCTGACCCGGCAGCCGCCAAGGCCGAACTCCATCAGCGGCTCGAGCAGGAGATCGCCGAATTCTGCAGGGCGGTTCATCAATCGACACCGTCGATTCCGATTGCGGCCATCATTGCGGAGCACACGGCAGAAACCGGCGACTATCCCAACCTGGTTTTCGAGTACAAGCGCGTCGGTTGTCACGGCGAAGACATGCCTGCCCTGCAGCAATGCGGGTTCTGCGGCCTGACCAGGGACGGCATGGCCTGCGCGGTCAAGACCTTCGCATACAGGGATGGACACTACGAAGAAGTGGCAGACGAAATGCGTGGCATCTTCGAGTAGACGTCGAGCTCCCGGCTCCAACAGCACCGTTCGCCAATTCGCCGTCACATCACACCGCAACGCAGAACAGAAGGAGTGGAACTGATGAAAGCGGTCCTAGGCATGAAAAGTCCGCCAGCACTGTTGGTAGTGTGCGCCGCGGCGTCGGCCGGGCTTGCTTTGGCAGCCCCAGTCGAAGCCGAGAACACTGTGTCCTGGGTGGATTCAGGTCGCAACGAGTACGGCCTTGTGTTCATCAAGACGTTCGTGCACAACACCAGCAGCGTGGATACGGTCATCAACCCCGATCACGCTTGGGATGGTGTTTGCCCCGACGGGTCGACGCTGTTAGCGCTTCCGGGGAGTGGTCACGTCCCCGTCTCCGCTGGTGAAAGCGGCGAATTGATCATGTTCTTCGACGGTGAGTGCCCTGGCGGGGTGCTGCCGGTGGGACTCGACATCGGCAGCCGCATCGTTGGGCCGGGCGCATGAGCGCCGCAGTAACGGTCGGTGTGGCGGCGTTGCAAGTCGAAAACCCCAACGGTTGGTCAAGAATCTCCGTTCGTCGACATCGACGGGGCGGATGGAACAGCGCGCTATCCCGACGGCCACCACAGCCTGCCGTGCCCGTCGTAGACAGGGACAACCACCCAGCCAGCCACACCTGATTTCTGGAACCGAAATAGCAAGGAGGACAATGTGAAAAGTCTACCGGTGGTTGGCTCAATTTCAGCGACGGCAGTAGCTAGCTTGGCATTGGGCCCGGGTGCCGCCCTAGGCCACGCAGCACCAGACTATGACCAGATCAAACACGACATTTGCGCTGAGCTTCGAGCAGGTGTTCCACCGGAGCAGGTTGTCGCCAAACTAGCGGAGTTTGATTCAGAAATCGCAGGGCAGCTTTGGGACCATTCCAGAGCTTTGCTCTGCCCTGAATTCAACCGAGACTTAGGGGTGTGAGATGAAGCGAACAGCAGCAGCAGCAGCAACGACCGGTCTGCTCGGCCTGGGCCTGGCAGCCCCCGCACAAGCTGACTACACCGAAGTCGAACTAGGCCACCTAACCTGTTCGATCGCGGGCGCCAGCCATGTTAGCCCGGCCTCTGCGAAGGCAGCCAACATCTGGCTGTGGACCCAGCCAGGTATGAACCGAGCGTTTATGTCTCAAGTCTTCAGCGTGGCTGACCAGGTTTGTCCTGGGTTCTCGGCGAACTTCCAACGGGCTGTAGCGGAGCTCTCGGCTATGCCGCCCGAACAACAACGCGCCGTGGTAGAGGAGGCGGAACGTATCGCGGCGAAGGATTGGTCCATCGGCGGCCGCTAGCTAGCTTCCGCGCTGGCAGTCAAGGTTGACGTTGGGCGTGGTTGACTGGCCGGGCGGGGAGCTCGGCTCTTAGCGCGATGAACAGTGCGTCTGTGTTGGTTGGTGGGCCGTCGCGTTCCGGGCAGGCTGATTAGTCGCCGTGCTGTGGCAGGCTTTCGTGTGCGCCGTATGGCGGCCCAGTGCGAGCGGGCCGCAAGCTAGGTTGCGCCGTCGAGCGGCATAGCCCTCAAGGCCGTCACCGTTCGCCGTGAGCCTTCCTTGACGATAGCGCCGTTCACCGAAGGGTTGTTGGATTCGCGGGAGTCGGTAGGCCAGCCGGCAGGCGTGGCGGGCGAGCGCTACGCGGGCCTGGATCGGGGTCATGCCGCGGGCCCGCAGTTGCGCGTCGCTCTCGGCGAACGGTGGTGACTTCTGAGCCAGGCCCCAGGCCGTCCCCATCAGGGCATCGCGGTGTTCGGCCAGCCCCGTCGAGAGATCCCCTCGCCGGTTCAGCGTCGCGGACTGGTAGAGCGCTGGCGCCAAACCCGTTGCAGAGTAGAGATGTTCCGCATCGGGAAAGCGTTCGATCAGCAGGATGTGTGCGGCGAAGGCCGCCGCGCGGATCGAGGCGACGCCGGGAATGGTGGTCAGGATCTGACCGTCGGCGTTGGCGAGCAACGCCACGACCCTCACCTCGAGAGCCTCGATGTCTGTCCGTAGTCGACGGTATCGGTCCATATCGCGGTTCAGCCCTTGAGCACGTTGGTGGGCATCGGCCGGCGGAGGTAGACATCCGCGCCAACGCTGCAGCCAGTAATGGGCGGTGTTTGTCGTCAAACGCCCCGGCGCCCGGCACATCAACGACCGCAGTTGTGATGCTCGTCCGGAAAACGCCGCCGCACAAGCCAGTACTGCCAGGCCCGTGGGCGTCTCCGGCGCCAGGGATCGCCCATGACCCGCCGGTGCTGACAACCCGGGACACAGGGCATTGAGCTGGTCGTGCGGCCGCTGTTGAGCGACTTTGCGGCCGGCCACCAACTCACGGCGATGCCGGACCGCGGCACGCAGCGCCTCCACCGATGTCTGCTGGCCATAGCGTCGACCACCGACTTGGCGGGCCATCTACGTCAACGCCGCACGGTCGCGATCGTCGGTCTTGAACCTGCCGAGCCCAACTGCACGCGTGCAGACTTCGTCTCCGAGGGCGCGAACAGGCGTGTCGAACCGGGATGACGGCGTTCCAGTTCGGTGACCCAGCCTCGGTGCAGGCTGCCCGTCGCCTCGATCGCAACACCCGGGTATCGGGACCGTGCTTGCTCAGCGCCAGCTCCAGCTGGTAAATGCCTTCTCGCGAGACCGACAACGATACGGATGACCAGCGTTCCCAAGCCGTTGCTTATCCACACTCGATGGAACGCCTTGCCCGGATCTGTCGCGACGATCACCGTCGCCGGACCAAGCGCAACTCCCAAAACTGACATGAGTAGCCTCCTCCGAACCGGACCTCCTACAGGGATCCGCTTAGTGACTACTCATGGCCTATCAGCCACCTCGACCGAAATGCGCTGGTGGCGATGCAGCCACACGACGCCCGGGTTCAAATGGCCCCTGCCAGCGACCGGAGCAAGTCGTCGCCTCACGTGGCCGAGGCGCCGATCTTCACCAGATTCTCGGCGAAGACCCGTGTCCGCGCCAGCTATGGGCTCCAGCCAGGGTGTTCAGTTCAGGTGCGGTGCATCCGTAGCTGAGCTTGGGGTGTTTGATCCGTCCTTCGCGTCCGGTTCGCCATTTGATTCTGGCCCGAAACGCTTTTCGATATTCGAGGCGACACCGCCGAGCGGCACGGCGTACCGGGCGACGCGGTCGATCGCTGCCAGGTTGGGTACGTCGCAGTCGGCGGCGTCACAGATCTGGTGGTCGTTCGGATTGGCCCCCAAAAAGGGATTCGCGAAGAATTTCAGATCCTGCAGTTCATCGACAAGCCCCGCGACATCGTTGCGAGGGCTGCGAAGAACCGGTGTTGACCAAGTCGAGCACATCACCAGAAATAGCGCAGTTCTTGAATACGTCCACTGCGCCAGCACGCTGACCGGACTCCAGGCTCAGACGGTGCAGTCGACACCGGCAGCGTCGCGAGCGATCACGCACGCCGACGGATTCGACAGCTTCCAGGTGCCGCCCTGGTCCACCCAGTAGATGTCGTGGGTCTTGGTACCGAAGATCGGGATGGTCACCGCCAGCTGGGCGTCGACCCGGTCCCCGTTGAGCACCGGGTTCTGCACCTGCCAGGACAGCAAGCCGCCGTAGGAGTTCAATCGATTGGCGATGTTGTCGGCGGTCGGGACCGCGGCCTGACCGCCGGCGAGAAGATCCGCCCGCTGATCGGCGGGAATCCCCATGTTGAGCACCTGCTGCAGGTCCGAGGTCAACTCGCCGGCGCTGGGCGCCGCCGGCTGCGCCGAGGCGACCCCCACTCCGGCGAACGCGCCCGCCGCCACCACCGTCATCGCCGCCACTGCAGCACGCTTCACCGTCATCCTCCTGATCTGACCCGACCCCGCGGCACACCACACCACGCGACCACCGATCCGACAAGACCTACGTCCCGTCGCCGAACTGGCATTCCAGCAGCAAAAGTGCGAGAGGATCGCTGCTGGAATGCCAGTTCGGCGAAAACGGGGGCTAGGGCGTGTCTGACGAAAGTTTCGGGTGTTGTGCCTGAGGCTTGAGGGATGTCGCGGTTTCAGTTGTTGTCCGATGAGCAGTGGGCATTGATCGAGGATCTGTTACCGGGTCCGACGGGTAAGCGGGGCAGGCCTTTCCGTGATGCCCGGTCGATGGTGGAGGGCATCATCTACCGGTACCGGTGCGGGATCGCCTGGCGTGATGTGCCCGCCGAGTTCGGGCCATGGCAAACGATCTGGACCTGGCACCGACGGATGAGCGCCGACGGCAGCTGGGATGCGCTGTTGACGCGGCTGCTCTCGGCGGCCGAGGCGGCCGGCATCGTCGACTGGTCGGTAGCCGTGGACTCCACGATCGCTCGCGCCCATCAGCACGCCACGAACCTCACTCGCCACACAGGGGGCTGGGTCGAATTACACCAATCCGGGCATCGAGCCGCCTGATCACGGTATCGGCCGCTCCCGCGGCGGGCTGACCAGCAAGATCCATCACCTCGTCGACGGGCGGGGACGCCCGCTTGTGGTGCTGGTCTCGGCCGGTCAGGCCAACGACGCACCGGTCTTCGAGTACCTGTTGGCCCAGCTTCGCGTGCCCCGCCTCGGCGGCGGTGCGGCCCGCACCCGCCCCGATCGGGTACGCGGCGACAAGGCCTACTCCAGTCGCGCCATCCGCACCGAGCTGCGCCGTCGCGGGATCATCGCGGTGATCCCGCAACCATCGGATCAGATCGCCCACCGCCAACGCAAAGGGTCGCGCGGCGGCCGACCACCGGCCTTCGATGCCACCGATTACAAGGGCCGCAACGTCATCGAACGAGGCTTCAACACAACCAAGCAGTGGCGCGGACTGGCCACCCGCTACGACAAACTCGCCATCGTCTACCGCGGCGCAGCAGTCCTACGCGCCATCACTCTCTGGCTACCCTATTTATCAGACACGCCCTAGTTCCAGGGCAGGGCGAGCTTGACGATCTTGCGCACCACTGTCGCGAACTGACGCGGCAGCGGACCGGTGTTGTAGGGGACGCCGTATCGGCCGCAGATCTCGCGCACGCCGGCCGAGATCTCGGCGTGCCGGTGCGCGGGGATGTCGGGGAACAGGTGGTGTTCGATCTGGAAGGACAGGTTGCCGCTCAGGATGTGGAACAGCTTGCCGCCGGTCAGGTTGGCCGAACCGAGGATCTGCCGGAAGTACCACTGGCCACGAGACTCGGCCTTCGTCTCCTCGACCGTGAACTCCTGCACATCCTCGGGGAAGTGTCCGCAGAAGATGATCATGTAGGACCACACGTTGCGGATCAGGTTCGCCGTCAGGTTGCCGGTGAACACCCACGGCGCGAACGGCCCGGCCAGCAGCGGGAACGCCACGTAGTCCTTGAGCGTCTGGCGCTTGGTCTTCGCCCAGATACCGGAGAGGATCTCACGCTTGTCGGACAGCGAGATCTCGCCGCGGGCGATCTTCTCGCTCTCCAGCTCGTGCAGCGCCACGCCGTACTGGAACAGCACCATCAACAGGAAGGCCCACAGCGGGTTGCCCAGGTAGTAGGGGTGCCACTTCTGGTCCGGGCTCATCCGCAGGATGCCGTAACCCACGTCGCGGTCCAGACCGACGATGTTGGTGTAGGTGTGGTGCATGTAGTTGTGCGAATGCCGCCACTGCTCGGCCGGGCACGCGGTGTCCCATTCGAATCCGCGGCTGGAGAGCGCCGGATCGCCCATCCAGTCGTACTGGCCGTGCATGACGTTGTGGCCGATCTCCATGTTGTCGATGATCTTGCTCAGTCCCAGCATCGCGCTGCCGGCCAGCCAGAACGGCGGGAAGATGCCGCCGAACAGCAGCGCGCGGCCGCCGACCTCGAGGGTGCGCTGCGCCTTGATCATCCGCCGGATGTAGCTGGCGTCGCGCTCGCCGAGATCGGCGATGACGCGTTCTTTGAGTTCGTCGAGTTCGCGCCCGAAGGCCTCCGCCTGTTCGGGGCTCAGGGTGACGGTCCTGCCTGCGACGGTCTTCGAGATCGTCTGGGCCGGTCCGGGCCGAGTAGTGGTGGTTTCTTCGGTGGTCGAGGTGTCGGTCATCATGTCTCCTTGGTCTTCACAGAGCGATGTCGACGTCGCCGGCGGGTGCGGACACGCAGATCTGCACGTCCTCCGCATCCGTCGAGGACACCGCGCCGGTGATGAGATTGCGTACCGCTCCGCTGTTCTTGCGGCGCGTGCAGGAAAAGCAGATACCCATTCGGCAGCCGCTTTCCGGGGTCAGTCCGGCCGCCTCGGCCTGACCCAGCAGTGGGTTTCCGTCGTCGTCGATCTCGATCTCGCTGTCGCTGAATCGGATCCGCCCACCGGAAGCCTGCTGCGGTGCGAGGGCCGGCGGTACGAAACTCTCCGAGCGCGCATGCGGGAACTGCCCGCGCACCGCGTCGACGAGGGCCGGCGGCCCGCACACGTAGACGTGTCCGGGCTCGATTCCGGCTGCGGCGACGTGGTCGGGGCCGAAGCGTCCGAACAGGTCCGAGGCCGCCGGCTCGCGGGTGTAGCCGTGCAGGACGGTCACATTGGGCATCTCGGCGGCGGTCAGGGCCAGCTCGTCGCGGTAGCACGCCTCCTGCGCCGAGCGGGCGTAGTGCAGGAACACGACACGGCCGCGGTGCCGGCGCGCCCGCAATGTGCGAAGCATCGACATCACCGGGGTGATCCCGGTTCCGCCGGAGACGAACAGGACGGGCTCAGCGAGGGCGTCCGGGAGGGTGAACTCCCCGCCCACCGAATCCAGACCGACGACCATGCCGCGACGGGCGTGCTCGACCAGATAGGTCGAGACGACACGGCCGTCGTGCCGGCCGACGGTCAGCTCCAGGTGGGGGTCGGCCTCGGCGCTGGCGAGCGAGTACGGCCGGGTGCGCCGCCGCCCGTCGATCTCGACGGTGACGTTGACGTGCTGCCCGGCCCGCAGGCCGGCGCGCAGCCCGTCGAACGCCCGGTTGGGGGCCAGCGTCAGCGTGACGCTGCGCGGTGTGGTGTGGCGCACCCCGACGATGCGGGCACGGGCCTGACCCCGCGTCCAGGTCGGGTCGACCAACTCGGTGTAGCGGTCGACGCCGTGTGGACCGGCGAGCAGGTCCAACAGCGCGGACCGCTTCACCCGCCTGGTCAAAGTTTCAGTAAACATATGTTCACTGTTGGTGACGTAACCTGTGATGGTCAAGGGAAACAAGCAGGTTGTGGTAGGTTTCACAAAGTGAACAGTCGTACGCCCAAGTCACGGTCGCGGGAGTCGTCGCGCCGGGACAAGGGCCGCGACCGGCCCGGTGACCACGCCACCCGGGAGGAACGCAAGGAAGCCACCCGGCGCGCCATCGTCTCGGCCGCGCTGCACCTGCTGGCCGAACGCAGTTTCAGTGCGCTCAGCCTGCGCGAGGTCACCCGCGAGGCCGGCATCTCGCCCGCCGCGTTCTATCGCCACTTCGAGTCGATGGAAGCCCTGGGGCTTGCGCTGATCGACGAGTCGTTCCGCATCCTGCGCGACATGCTGCGCGGCGCCCGGGCGGGCAAGCTCGACCCCACCCGCGTCATCGAGTCCTCGGTCGACATCCTCATCGACGGTGTGCAGGAGCGCCGCGAGCACTGGCGGTTCATCGGGCGGGAACGCTCCAGCGGCGTGACGGTGCTGCGCTACGCGATCCGCACCGAGATCCGGCTGATCACCTCGGAGTTGGCCATCGACCTGGCCCGCTTCCCCGGGCTGCACACCTGGAGCAGTGAAGACCTCAACATCCTGGCCAGCGTGTTCGTCAACGCGATGATCGTCATCGCCGAGTCGCTGGAGGACACCACCGACCCGGCCGCGATCGCCGAGATCAAACGCATCGCCGTCAAACAGCTTCGAATGATCGCGATCGGCGTGGCGGGGTGGCGCAGCAGTTAACGTGACGGGCATGGCGCCTGTCCTCGAAGTCACCCGTCCCCGTCCCGAGATCACGGTCCTTACCCTCAACCGACCGGACAAGCTCAACGCGCTGTCCTACGAACTGGTCGAGGAGTTGCACCGCGCGCTCGACGAGATCGCCGCCGACAACACCTGCCGGGTGGTGGTGCTGGCCGGGGCCGGACGGGGATTCTGCTCCGGGCTCGACCTGACCGCGCCCAACCCGTCGCAGGCCGGCGGCGGGACGGAATTTCCCCGCTCGGGGATGCGCTGGCAGGAACGCATCGCCGATCTGACCAGCAAGATCGGCCGGCTGCGCCAGCCTGTCGTCGCGGCGGTCAACGGAGCCGCATACGGAGGCGGGTTCGGCATCGCGCTGGCCTGCGACATCCGCGTCGCGTCGCCGGCGGCGAAGTTCTGCACCCAGTTCATGAAGCTCGGGCTGGGTGGCTGCGACATCGGGGTCAGCTACACGTTGCCGCGCATCATCGGTGCCGGACCGGCTTTCGACCTGATCCTGACCGCACGCGCGATCGACGCCGACGAGGCGCTGCGGCTGGGTGTGGTCTCCCGGCTGGCCGACTCCGCGACCGACGAAGCGCTGGCGATCGCCGAAACCCTCTGTGGTTATGGGAAATTCGGAGTGGAGTCGACCAAACAGGTGATGTGGGCCAACCTGGAGGCCGGCAGCCTCGACGCCGCCCTGCACCTGGAGAACCGCAGCCAGATCCTGGCCTCGACCAGCGGGGAGATGAGCGAGGCCGCGGGCAGGGTGCTGCGCAGGAACTGACGGCGCCTAGCGCGGGGTGCCGCCGCCGTCGACGATGATCACCTGACCGGTGAGGTAGCTGCCGGCATCCGAGGCCAACAGCAGTGCGGCACCGACCATCTCGTCTGCACTGGCCAGACGCCGCATCAACGTGCCGTTGACCATGCCCTCGATGGCCTCCGGCGGGTTCTTGCGCATCATGTCGGTGTCGACCGGACCGGGCGCCAAGGCGTTCACCCGGATGCCGTCGGCGGCGAACTCGGCGGCCATCGACCGGGTGAACGACATCAGCGCGGCCTTCATCGACGCATAGATCGACAGCATCGGCGCGAAGATGAACCCGCCGATCGACACCATGTTCAGCACTGCGGCATGCGGACTGGACTTCAGGTACGGCAGCGCCTCCTGCACCAGCATCACCGGTCCGCGCAGATTCACCTCGAACGACTTCGTCAGCGCCTCCACCGTCATCTGGCCCAGCGGCTCGGCGAGCGGATTGGCGGCATTGTTCACCAGCACATCGAGGCCGCCGAACTCAGCAACCGTGCGCTCGACCAGTGCGGCGAGGTCGTCGACCTGCCCGAGGTGGGTCGGGACGCCGATAGCTGCGCCACCCAGGCCCCGCAGGTGCTGTGCGGCGGCCTCACAGGCCTCGGGTTTGCGGCTGGCCACCACGACCCGCGCACCGGCGAGCACATAGCCCTGCGCCAGTGCCAGCCCGATCCCCCGGGTGCCGCCGGTGACCACCACGGTCCGGCCGGACATGTCGAACAGCCGATCGAAGGCCGGACGGTCCACTAGATGCACCCGCTGACGCTGATCCGGCGCCCGACATTGGCACACACCGCCACATTCGGCGTGAGGTCCGGCGGCGGGGGCGGCGGGGGCGGAGGCGGAGGGGGAGGGGGAGGCGGCGGC